>DATNAI010000020.1:0-11878 GCA_035572875.1 Castellaniella sp.
GGGCAAGTCGGCCGCGAGGCGAAGGTCAACCTGCCGGAAGTCCGGGGCGACTGGATCCACTGGATCGAAGCCGACTCACCGGAGGGAGCACACCCATTCTTCGTGTGGATGACCCGGTTCCGCGAGGCGCTGAACGAGCGGTTCGGAATGGGCTTGCGCAGCCAGGAATTCCACTTTGCCCGTTATGCGGAGGGCAAGGGCTACCAAAAGCACATCGACCAGCATCGGGGCACCGACTACCGCAAGGTTTCCATCGTGCTGTATCTGAACCCTGAATGGGACGCCACCGACGGCGGCGAGCTGTGCCTGTACCAGCCCTATCATCCGGACGACGAAATGCAGCGTATCCTGCCGCTGGGGGCACGGCTGGCTGTCTTCGTAAGCGGCATGATTCCGCATGCCGTGCTGCCATGCCGCAAACCGCGCTGGAGCATCGCCGGGTGGTTGCGCACGGACTTGACGCGCCCGCACGCCTAGTTGAAAGGCAAAGAAAAACCGCCTAGGCGTTGGGCCCTAGGCGGTTTCCAAACCTGTTGAAACAACAGGGTAATTCTGGTGCGCCTGGCAGGATTCGAACCCACGACCCCTTGGTTCGTAGCCAAGTACTCTATCCAACTGAGCTACAGGCGCAATAGAGGCGAAACTATAACATGTTTTTCAGGACCTGTCATAAATCGCAACCTCCGGTGGACAGCTCGCGTGGACTGCACCAAACATCAGACCACGCCATCGCCCGGAAGGCGCGTAGTTTAGCACACCGGCGCCTGTCACTTTGCCTCTAGGGACATGTGATGGCCTTCGGTGTGCCTCACATGAGGCTGAGCGTCTCGGCCGCCACAGGCGCTTTTTTCCTCGATGGCCTGCGGCTGACGGCGGGGTGCCCCTCGATGTAGAAGCGCAGCGGCTTGCTCGCCCATTCCTCGCCGGCATAATCCACCCCGATGCGGGGGCTGGTGGCGATAACCGGGGGCTGCGGCCACTCGTCGCGTGCGATCCACAGGTCCGTTCCGCTGCCGCACAGATCGTGGCCGTAGTGGTCCATCGTAATGTCCATCGCCTTGCACAGGCGGCCGGGGCCGTTGGTGCCGGCTGCAATATCTCGCACCGGCGCCAGCGCCCGCAGCAATACTGCAGTGCCGCTGCCGCGGGGGCCGGTGACGGCATTGATGCAGTGATGCATCCCGTAGATCAGATAGACGTAGGCGTGGCCAGGCGGCCCGAACATCGCCTCCGTACGGGCGGTGCGGCCCTTCGACGTGTGTGCGGCAAGATCGCTGGGGCCCAGATAGGCCTCGACCTCCACGATGCGACCGATGTGCCGCCGCCCGTCCGGCATCCGGTGCACGAGCAGACGGCCCAGGAGATCTGGGGCGACTTCGGCCGCCGGGCGATTGAAAAATGATCGTCTCAACTTGTGGCAACTGCCCTGGATGGCGTCGGTCGACAGATTGAGTTTGCTGAGAGGAGAAAAGGCGGGCATCTGGGGGTCAGGACCGGCTTGCGGCGTGGGCCAGGCTGTCCAGCAGGCGGGTCTTGTCGGTGGAGGGAAGGAAAGTGGATTTAAGGCTGTTGGCGACCAGGGTGAGCAGTTCATCGTGCGACAGATCCAGCGCCTGTGCGGTGGCGACATAGTTATCCAGCGCGTAGCCGCCGAAGTACGCCGGATCGTCGGAGTTGATCGTGATCATGGCCCCGGCGCGCAGCATGCGCGCCAGATTGTGATCATGCAGATCCTTGAATACGCCCAATTTGAGGTTGGACAGCGGGCAGACGGTCAGCGGGATCCCGCGGCGGATGATCTCGGCCATCAGTTCGGGGTCGTCGCTGCTGTGGACGCCATGGTCGATCCGGTCCGCACCCAGGATGTCCAAGGCGTCGCGCACGTACTGCGCGGGGCCCTCCTCGCCCGCGTGCGCGACGCGCTTGAATCCCAGTTCGGCGCATCGCTGATAGACCCGCGCGAACTTTTCGGGCGGATTGCCCTGCTCGGAGGAGTCCAGCCCGACACCGATCCAGAGGTCCCGATAGGCGTCGCGCAAGGGCAAGGCCGCTTCCAGCGTCGCCATGGCGTCTTCTTCGCTCAGGTGGCGGAGGAAACTCAGGAGCAGGAAGCTGCTGACCCCCCAGGCATCCCGAACCTCTCGCAGCGCCCGCGCCAGGCCCGCGAACACCGTCTCGATCGCGACGCCACGATGGATATGCGTCTGCGGGTCGAACATGATTTCCGCGTGCGCCACGCCATCGGCATGCGCGCGCCGCCAGTAAGCCATGGCGAGTTCGTAAAAATCCTGCTCGGTCCGAAGGACACCGGCTCCAGCGTAGTACAGGTCCAGGAAGGACTGGAGGCTGGTGAACTGGTAGGCCGCCCGTACCGCGCCCACACTGGAGTACGGGAGCGTCACGCCGTTGCGTCGTGCCAGCTCGAACATCATCTCCGGCTCCAGCGTGCCTTCGATATGCAGGTGCAGCTCGGCCTTGGGCAGGGTTCTCAGCCAAGTGCGCAGATGGGTGTTGTCGTCGTGTTCGGACATGGGGGTTTGGTAAAACCGTCGATGTCGTGATTATAGGCAGTGGCCCGGGGAGGGGGCGCTGCCATTACGCTGTCGTCTTGGTCAATCTCCGGGTCGCGCGTAGACTGGGGGCAACGACGCACGCCAGGAGGCTGAAATGGCTTCTGTGGAAGACCTGCAGGCTACGCACCGTATCGACAACCAGGTGCCCGACCTGCCCGAGTCCAATTTATTCCTGACCGACGTGGTGCTCACGGAGGGGGTGCGCCGCGAGGGCGCTCAGGACTACGAATCGGAGCTCGAGTCGTGGGGGGAACGCCTGGGTCGAGCCGATCTGGCAGCGTTGGCCGACCAGGTCAATCGGCACGCTCCAGTGCTGCGGGCGTTCGACCGCACGGGGCATCGCATCGATGCGGTCGATTTCCATCCTGGGTGGAAGCAGTTTTTGTCTCTGGCGTTTGCGCAGGGCATGCACGATAGTGCCTGGACGGCGCGCCGGCCCGGTGCGCAGGTAGCCCGCGCCGTCCACTATCTGATGCATGGCCAGGTCGAGGCGGGGTCGTTGTGTCCCGTCACGATGACCAGCGCCGCGATCCCGTTGCTGGCGCGCGAGTCCTGGTTCGAGGCGATACGCCCCAAGCTGTCCAGCCGGGAATACGATGCGGCCGATCGGCCAGTGGTCGAGAAACGGTCCATGATGGTAGGGATGGGCCTGACGGAGAAGCAGGGGGGATCCGACCTGCGCAGCAATGCCACCCAGGCGGAGCCGATTGCCGGCGAACATGAGTGGCTCAGGCTCACCGGGCACAAGTGGTTCTTTTCCTCTCCGATGTCGGATGCCCATCTGATGCTGGCCCGGGAACCCGATGGGCACTCGTGCTTTTATGTGCCGCGCTGGCTGGATGATGGCCAGCGCAATCCGGTGCATATCCAGCGTCTGAAGGACAAGCTGGGCAACCGCTCCAACGCCAGTGCCGAGGTCGAATTCGCAGGCGCGCTCGGACGGCGCGTCGGGGAGCCGGGACGCGGGATCGCAACGCTTGTCGAGATGGCTTCATACACCCGCCTGGATTGTGTTCTGGGCAGTGCCGCGCTCCTGCGGCGTGCGGTGGTACTGGGCATTCACCATGCCCGCCATCGCCGCGCCTTTGGCCGCTTCCTGATCGATCAGCCGCTCATGCGACAGGTACTGGCCGATCTGGTCCTTGAAAGCGAAGCAGCCAATGTCTTGGCGTTACGCCTCGCGGCTGCTTTCGATCACCCCGAAAGCCTGTTCGAACAGACCTTGCGCCGCATCCTGACGCCGGCCGCCAAGTTCTGGATCTGCAAGCGCGCCGTTACGGCCGTCGCAGAGTGCATGGAAGTGTGGGGCGGCAACGGCTATGTCGAGGATGCCCCGCTGGCGCGCCTCTACCGCGAGGCCCCCGTCAATTCGATCTGGGAGGGTTCCGGCAATGTCATGTGCCTGGACGTGCTGCGTGCTGCGCGCCAGAATCCGCAACGTACAGCCCAATTCGTCGATGCCTTGGCGGCGGCGCATTCCGGTACGGGCCTGTTGGGGCCGGTGGCGCATCGCCTGCTGCGGGTTCTTCAGGCGGACGAGGATGCCCAGCAGCGCCAAGCCCGGCTGGTTGCGCGTGATGTGGTGTTGCTGGTTCAGGCGGACCTGCTGCTGCGTCATGCGCCTGGGGACATATCGGGGCCTTTCATTCAGAGCCGCCTGGGGGAGGGCGGGGATCAGGTCTACGGAGCTCGTTCGGGTGCGCTCGCCTCCGAGGCATTGTTCGAGCGCGCGTGGCCGGCGTGAAGCCATTCGCGCGTCACCTATCGCGGCGCGCAGGCGGAAACGGTCGTCGTGGTGCCGAAAGAGGGCGGTCTGTTCGTCTACAATCGCCAGTTACCCAGAGGTGCCTTTGTTGATGCCCATTTCCGTTGGCGAGGTCTATTGATGCGGAAGTCCAGCGTTGCAGTCTCCAGACGCGCGGCCGCCTGCCGCCTTTGCTGGACGTGGCTGGTCTGGCTCTTTGTCGCCTGTGCGGCTCAGGCCGCGTCCACCACTTATACCCTGGCGGGCCGCGTGGTCCGTGTCGCCGATGGCGATACCCTCACGTTGCTGATCTCGGGCGTGCAGCATCGTATTCGCCTGGCCAGTATCGACGCGCCTGAAACAGGGCATGGCCGCAAGCGGCCCAATCAACCCTATGGTGAGGCGTCTCGCCGATCCTTGTCGGGTCTGGTGGCCGGGAAATCCGTTGTTCTGCGGTGCTATGAGCGGGATCACTACGGGCGGGACGTCTGCGATGTGCCGCTGGAGGAGGGCCGCACAGCGAGCCAGGTGCAGGTGGCGACGGGCATGGCCTGGGCCAACCTGCAGGGCGGCGGGAAATACCTGCGGGACCGCGGCCTGCTCGCGATGGAAAGGCAGGCGCGCGATCAGCGGCTGGGGCTGTGGCGGGACAAGGCCCCGGTGCCTCCTTGGGAATGGCGCCAGGAATGCTGGAAGGCTCTTGAATCCGGGAATTCGACCCCCATTTGCTGATCATGGCACTGAAAGTATTCGATCTCGCGTGTGAGCACGAGCACCTCTTCGAGGGCTGGTTCGCTTCTGCGGAAAGCTATGACGACCAGCTCGCGCGCGGGCTGGTTCGCTGCCCTGTATGCGACAGCACGGAGATCACGCGGCGCGTGTCCGCGCCGCATCTCAACGTCAGCCATTTGCGTGCCGATCCCGGGACCCGGGAGCAGAACCTCCCGGAGGGGCGAGCCGCAGTGGCGTCTCCCTCGGGCGACCAGATGTCCCGGCTGCAGGCCGAAGTGCTCAGGCAGATCCGCCGCATCGTGCGCCAGACCGACGACGTGGGTGCGCAGTTTGCCGATGAGGCGCGCCGCATGCACAGTGGCGAAATTGAAGAGCGGCCCATCCGGGGGACGGCTTCAGCTCAAGAATGCGTGGAACTGGCCGAGGAAGGCATCACCATCATGCCCATCCCCGACATTCTTGACGACGACCGGCTGCAGTAGCAGACGCGCAGACCCTGTAGCGGTAATCTCAAAGGGGCGGCGAGCCCCGGCGCGCCGCTGTGAGCGGCGCGCGCCGAACATTACATGACCCGGCTGCGATATTCGTTGGTGCGGGTATCGATCTCGATCTTGTCGCCGATATTGCAGAACAGGGGCACCTGCACTTCGTAGCCGGTGTTGATCTTCGCGGGTTTCAGGACCTTGCCCGAGGTATCTCCCTTGACCGCAGGTTCCGTGTAGATGATTTCGCGCACGATGATGGTGGGCAGTTCCACCGAAATCGCACGGCCTTCGTAGAAGACGACTTCGACCGTCATGCCTTCTTCGAGGTAGTTCAGCGCGTCGCCCATGCTGTCGGCTTCGACTTCGTGCTGGTTGTATTCCTCGTCCATGAATACGTACATCGGGTCGGCGAAGTAGGAGTAGGTGCACTCCTTCGTCTCGAGCACGACCTGCTCGAATTTTTCGTCAGCCTTGTAGACGGATTCGCTGGGACTGTTGGTCAGCAGGTTCTTGAATTTGAGCTTCACCACGGCCGCGTTGCGGCCCGATTTGTTGTATTCGGCCTTCTGGACGACCAGGGGGTCGTGGCCGACCATGACGACGTTGCCGACGCGCAGTTCCTGTGCGATTTTCATAGGGGTAGGACTCCGGGGGTTCAAGCGCCCCGGAATGGGTGCGCGCAGGGCGCCCCCGCACTACTCCGAGGCAGCGCGAAAAAAATTAACTGTATATTCTAACCCTTTTGGCGCCTGCTCTGGCAGAACTCCACCAGACTGCTCGCCATATCCGGCAATCGGGTCAGCTCCTGGGACCACCCATGGCTGCGTTCGCTCCAGGCGGCCCACGCCGCGGGCCGGAGGACGGCGGAAAGCGCCTGCGCCATCAGGCGGTCATCATGGCCGTTCCAGGCGCGGTGTAGTGCGCGCACGTCATCCGGCCAGCCAGCCGCTTGCATCCAGGCCTCCAGCTTGATACGGTGCGCATCGCCGTCCTGAGCGTAGATCTGCCACACCAGCGGGCTGCCGGTCCATTGAGCCCGGACCAGAGAATCTTCGCCGCGCACGAAGTTCAGGTCGCAGCACCATAGCAATTCGTCGAAGCGGGCCTGAGGGACGAACGGGACGGCGGCTACCGTCAGGTTGCCCCGGCTGTGCAGGCCGGGCGGCGGATCCCCAGGCACCAGCAGCCAGGCAGGGGTGTGATGCGCGGCCAGCGCATCGGCCAGTCCTGCGTACGGCGCATCCGGATATCCGAATAGCAATACGCAGCATGCATTCGCCGGGATCCTGGCAGCGTCGATGCCCGTCAGGGCCTGCAAGCGCCCCCGGCGATCGGTTGCCTGCGCCCGTGTCTGTCGGTCCTTAAGGCCGGGTTCCCGCAACAGCCCGCCGGTTGCTCGCGTGAATCCCGGGAAGTAGAAATATTTCGGAACTCCGTTGGCCTGCGGTGATGGAAGTCCGTGGCAGCCGGTCACCCAGGTTTCCGCGCTGAGGTATTCCAGATTGATCCACAGGCAACCTTGTTGTGCCATGCGGGCCTCGTAAGACGGTGGCAAGGCGCACGCAAAAGCCTCGATCACGATCCCATGGCGAGGCGGGGAGGCTTGGTCCGCCAAGTGCCAGGGGAGGACCTCGGCGCCATCGATCCGCTGCCCTTTCCCGGCGGGATCGAGATCCGGCAGCAACTGCGCCAGCACGTCCAACCGGTCAATCCACAGGCGTACGGGGTAGCCCATGGCGGCAAGCTGGCGCGCCAGCCGCCAGCAGACGCCCGCATCGCCAAAATTGTCGATGACGCGGCAAAAAAGGTCGAATGCGGGCTGCATGATGGCCTCGTTTCCGGGGAGGTGCGCAAATCGCGTGAAGGCGGAAAACCGCCCGCGTCAGTGCAATTGCAACGGTTCCGGATCGATCTCTTCGGGAAGTTCCGGATGCTGCATTTCGCCCAGCATGTTCGGGAAATAGGGCGCGCCGCAGTCTTCGCAGTAATCCAACCCCTGCATCCCGGGCAGGCGGCGGATGTCCAGGATGCCGGATTCGCGCAGCAGTGCGGCGATGGCGTCCCAGGTATCGACTTCGCCTTCCTGGGCCTGGTCGGGGGCGGATTCTTCGCGGCTGAGCGCCGGCCAGACGCAGCCATAGATCACGTCGTTGCTGGTGCGCGTACAAAACCCGATGCGGTATTCTTCGATCGACTGTTCGCCGCAGGCCACGATGGCGCAGCGCAGGTCCGCTGTGGGCAGCTTGGCGGCGGTCTGCAGCCAGGTGATGGCCGCCTTGAGCGTGAGCGGCCGGATGGATTGGTCCGCCTGGCGCGTGCTGGTGTAGTAGGCATCGGGAGCCAGATATTCCATGCGGCAGCCCGTGAAGACCGGATCCAGGATCTGGGCGCACCCTTCGGCCCATCGAGCTGCGATGGCCTTGCGGGCCTCGGCTTCCGGTTCTGCCGTCTGCCATTGAAACAGGGCTTCGCCGCGGGGTACGACGATCACGCCCACCAGGAAGTATGCGTCGGCCAGCAGATCCGCCGGGGACTCCGCATCGCGCACTGCGGGCCTGTCGCGTCGACCCAGCGCCTGCGCGGCCATGGACTGGACCCAGCCACGAGCTTCCTGGAAGGACTGCGGCAAGCGATCGAACCGGACGAGTTCGGGAAGCAGTGCGGCGTGCGCCTGGGGTGCCAGGATCGCGGTTCGCAGCAGTTCAGCGAGCTGTTGCGCCTGAGCCTCGCGCAGCCTGCCTTCCGGCAATTGATAGCGGGTCCAGGCCAGGGAGGGCGCTGAAAAGAGCAGCGCGTCCCACTCCTGGTCGTCGTGCGTCAGCCGCAGGGACTCGGAGTGTGTTTCGGCCTGCTCGATGAGCACGTCGTAGGCCGGGGAGTGCTGGTCCAGGAGGTTGTCCAGTGCGGTCTCCACCGTGCGCCGATGACGGGTGGCGAGCGCTTTGTCCAGCGCCTGACCCAGACGTTCTTCCCAGAAGAGGTCTTCGAGCTGGCTGCCGGAACGCGACAGGGCCTCGGCCAGGGAAATCAGCGCGAGTGATGCCTTGGAGGGAGCGGAGGATGAACGGGAGGGCATGGCAAACGGAGGTGGGCGGTCGGGTCCCCGCCGATGGCGGCGGAAAACCTGCACTATACGGGAGTTGCGTCCGGTCCGGGCGATCAGGCCCAAACGGTGCGGCAGACTGTTGCGTCCGGTCCGTCGAGTCACACGATGGGGTGGCTCGACCGGGCTTGACGGTTGTACTAGTGTACTGCCTGGGCCGGAACGCAAAAAAAGCCTCGATCCGCCGGACGGATCGAGGCTGGCCGGCTTTCCCGCGCGAAGGCGGGAACGGGCGTTGTCAGGCTTGGACCGTGTCGGCCACTTGCGTGAAGTCTTCGATCTGATCGAAGTTCATGTAGCGGTAAATGCGCTCCCCGTCCTGCGCCAGCACACCCATGTCCTTCAGGTACTCCTCCCGGGTCGGAATCCGGCCCAGGCGCGAGCAGATGGCGGCCATCTCGGCCGACCCCAGGAACACATTGGTGTTCTTGCCCATCCGGTTCGGGAAGTTCCGCGTGCTGGTCGAGAACACGGTGGCGCCTTCGCGAGTCTGCGCCTGGTTGCCCATGCACAGCGAGCAGCCCGGCATTTCCATGCGGGCACCCGCGGTGCCGAACGTACCGTAATGGCCTTCCTTGGTGAGTTCGCTCGCGTCCATCTTGGTGGGGGGCGCCACCCAGAGCTTGGACGGCAGGTCGCGCTGGCCCTCCAGCAGCTTGGCGGCCGCCCGGAAGTGACCGATGTTGGTCATGCAACTGCCGATGAAGACTTCGTCGACTTTCGTCCCGGCGACGTCCGACAGCGTCTTCACGTCATCCGGATCGTTCGGGCAGGCGACGATGGGCTCCTGGATGCCGGCCAGATCGATGTCGATGACTGCGGCGTATTCGGCGTCCGCGTCGGGGACCACGAGCTGCGGGTCGGCCAGCCAGGCTTCCATGTTCTTGATCCGGCGCGTGAGCGTGCGGGCATCCTGATAGCCGTTGGCGATCATCCACTTGAGCAGCGTGATGTTGCTGTTCAGGTATTCGATGATGGGTTCTTTGTTCAACCGTACCGTGCAGCCGGCGGCCGACCGTTCCGCCGATGCGTCGGTCAGTTCGAAGGCTTGCTCGATCTTCAAATTCGGCAGCCCTTCGATCTCCAGGATGCGGCCGGAGAAGATGTTCTTCTTGCCCTTCTTCTCGACCGTGAGCAGGCCCTGCTTGATGGCGTAGAGCGGAATGGCGTTGACCAGGTCGCGCAACGTCACGCCCGGCTGCATCTTGCCCTTGAAGCGCACCAGTACGGATTCCGGCATGTCCAGCGGCATGACGCCCGTGGCGGCCGCGAAGGCCACCAGCCCCGAACCCGCCGGGAAGCTGATGCCGATCGGGAAGCGAGTGTGGGAATCGCCGCCGGTGCCGACGGTGTCGGGCAGCAGCATGCGGTTCAGCCACGAGTGGATGATGCCGTCCCCGGGGCGCAGGGATACGCCGCCGCGCGTGCTCATGAAGGCAGGCAGCTCATGGTGGGTCTTCACGTCCACCGGTTTGGGGTATGCGGCTGTGTGGCAGAAGGACTGCATCACCAGATCCGCCGAGAAGCCCACGCAGGCGAGATCCTTCAGCTCGTCGCGCGTCATGGGGCCGGTGGTGTCCTGGCTGCCTACCGAGGTCATGCGCGGTTCGCAATAGGTGCCCGGGCGCACACCCTGGCCTTCCGGCAGCCCGCAGGCGCGACCCACCAGTTTTTGCGCCAGCGAGAACCCCTTGCCCGAATCGGCAGGCGCCTCCGGCAGGCGGAACAGCGTCGTTGCAGGCAGGCCCAGCGCGGCGCGAGCCTTGGCCGTGAGGCCGCGACCGATGATCAGCGGAATACGCCCGCCAGCCCGGACCTCGTCCAGCAGCACATCGGATTTGAGCTTGAATTCCGCGATGACCTTGCCGTCCTTCAGCGCCTTGCCTTCGTAGGGGCGCAATTCGATCACGTCACCCATGTTCATGGCCGAGGTGTCCAGCTCGATCGGCAGTGCGCCGGAGTCTTCCATGGTGTTGTAGAAGATCGGCGCGATCTTCCCGCCCAGGCACACCCCGCCGAAGCGTTTGTTGGGTACGTACGGAATGTCTTCGCCGGTGAGCCAGATCACCGAGTTGGTCGCTGACTTGCGCGACGAACCCGTTCCTACCACGTCGCCCACGTACGCGACGACATGACCCTTCGCCTTCAGCTCGTCCAGCAGTTTGATGGGGCCGACCTTGCCGGGCACGTCAGGCGTGATCCCGTCGCGCGGATTCTTCAGCATCGCCAGCGCGTGCAGCGGAATGTCCGGGCGGCTCCACGCGTCCGGTGCGGGCGACAGGTCGTCCGTATTGGTCTCGCCCGTCACCTTGAAAACGGTGAATGTCAGGCTTTTCGGCACTTCCGGCCGGCTGGTGAACCATTCGCCATCCGCCCAGCTTTGCAGCACGCCTTGCGCATGTGCGTTGCCGGCCTTCGCCTTTTCCTCCACGTCGTGGAAGGCATCGAACACCAGCAGCGTCTTCTTCAGGCCTTCAGCCGCAATCCCCGCCAGTTCCGCATGGTCCAGCAGCTCGATCAAGGCACTGATGTTGAACCCGCCCAGCATTGTCCCCAGCAGTTCCGTCGCATGCTTCGCATTGATCAGCGGGCACTTTTCCTTGCCCAATGCGACTGCTGCAAGATACGACGCTTTGACATGCGCGGCGTCGTCCACTCCGGCCGGCACCCTGTGGGTGAACAGATCCAGAAGGAACTGTGCCTCGTTGGCCGGCGGGTTTTTCAGCAGCTCGATCAGATCGGCCGTTTGTTGGGCCGTCAGTGGAAGCGGCGGTATCCCGATCGCTTCACGGGCGGCGGCTTCAGTGCGGTAAGAGTCCAGCATGTCGGATGCCCCGAAAATGGATGTTTGAAATCGCCGCCATTGTACGGGGGGAAAGCTGTTTCGGCAACAGTCTTATATAAGATATAAGACATTGGTGTTTCACTTTAACGGGTCGAGCCGATATCCGCACCAGGTCCTCAGCCTGCGACCGGTCCGTGTGAAAACAGCCGCCGTCTAGCGGCTCACGACATCCGCATACTCCGGATGCCGCCGCACATACGCAGCCACATACGAACACGTCGGCACCACCCGCCAGCCTCGCGCCCGCGCAGTTTCCAGCGCCACCCGCGTCAGATCCGCCGCGATGCCGCGCCCGCCCACGGCGGCCGGCACACCCGTGTGGTAATACTCCGCCACCAGGCCTTCCAGCGCGTAATCCAGCACGCACAGGTGGCCCTCCTGCGTCGTCTCGAACCG
>DATNAI010000021.1:0-2877 GCA_035572875.1 Castellaniella sp.
TCCTGTCGTGGAGCCCGCTCCGGGGCACTATGTCACGATGAAAGCGGACTGAAAGGAGAAGTCTATGAGCGGAAAACTGGCATATGTCACGGGCGGCATGGGAGGGATCGGCACTTCGATCTGCCAGCGCCTGTCCAAGGAAGGTTTCACGGTCGTTGCGGGCTGCGGTCCCAGCCGCGACCACATCAAGTGGCTGGAACAGCAGGCTGCACTGGGCTACGCGTTCAACGCTTCAGTGGGCAACGTCGCGAACTGGGACTCTACGGTCGATGCCTTCGTCAAAGTCAAGAACCAGTTCGGGCCCATCGACGTGCTGGTCAACAACGCCGGCATCACGCGCGATGGAACCTTCCGCAAGATGTCCCGGGAAGACTGGCGTTCGGTGATCGATACCAACCTGAACAGCCTGTTCAACGTCACCAAGCAGGTGATCGATGACATGGTGGAGCGCCAGTGGGGGCGCATCATCAACATCAGTTCCGTGAACGGGCAGAAGGGCCAATTCGGGCAGACCAATTATTCCACCGCGAAGGCCGGCATCCACGGCTTCACCATGGCGCTGGCCCAGGAAGTCGCGAGCAAGGGAGTGACTGTGAATACGGTATCGCCGGGTTATATCGGAACGGAAATGGTCCGCTCCATCCGGCCCGATGTCCTGGAAAAGATCGTTGCCACCATTCCGGTGAAACGCCTGGGCACCCCCGAGGAAATCGGCTCCATCGTCGCCTGGCTGGCCTCGGACGACGCGGGTTTTGCAACGGGCGCGGATTTCTCGCTCAACGGCGGCTTGCACATGGGTTGAATGATGACGCGGCAGACTACACCTACACAACAGACTCGGCGACTGATCAAGAAATATCCCAACCGGCGGCTTTATGACACGCAGTCCAGCGCCTACATCACGCTGGCGGACATCAAGCGGCTGGTGCTCGATAACGCGGACTTTCAGGTCCTCGACGCCAAAAGCGGAGAAGACCTGACGCGCAGCATTCTGCTCCAGATCATTCTCGAAGAAGAAACCGGTGGGGTACCCATGTTCTCGGCCAATGCGCTGGCGCAGATCATCCGGTTCTACGGCCACGCCATGCAGGGCGTGATGGGCACCTTCCTTGAAAAGAACATTCAGGTGTTGATGGACATCCAGGACCGCATGAGCGAGCAATCGCAGGGCCTGTACAAGCAGCATTTCGGGCCCGAGGCATGGGCGCAACTCATGAACGTGCAGACTCCGGCGCTGCAGAACATGATGAACAGCTACATCGAGCAAAGCCGCAACCTGTTCGTGCAGATGCAGGACCAGATGCAGGATCAGACCCGCACCATGTTCGCCGGATTTCCCTTTTCAGGGCAGGCCACCGAAAGCGCCAAACCGAAAAAGTGAGGGAAACCCGTCCGCTAGACGGACGGCTAGGGTGTATGCATGCACGGTGTGGGGGTCTCGACACCAGGCTTGCCAATGATCGTGACGGATCGACCGAGGCGGGACGAGCGGGGAGGCTACGGCTTCTCCGCTCGCGTTGGTCTCGCGGGGTGGAGTCGAGTGGGTGTATAGTAACGCGAATCATTCTTCTTACTGATCTGGAGATCGTTCATGATTCGCACGCTGCTCGTTGCGCTTGCTGGTGTCGGCTTGGCCTCGTCCGCCTTCGCGGCGGAGTATCCCATTGGCCAGCCGCAGGATATTCACGGGCTGGAAGTGGCAGCCGTGTATCTGCAGCCGATCGAGATGGAACCGGCCGGCATGATGCGTGCAGCCAAGGACAGCGACATCCACCTCGAAGCCGATATCCATGCGACGGCCGACAACAAGAACGGCCTGCCCGAAGGGGCGTGGGCGCCTTACCTGAATATCCAGTATGCCTTGCAGAAGAAGGGCGGCGGCAAGGTCCTGAAGGGTGATCTCATGCCCATGGTGGCCAACGATGGGCCGCACTACGGCGACAACGTCAAGCTCGAAGGTCCGGGCAAATACGAGGTCACGTTCACGATCGGTTCTCCCGAAACGGCGCCGAACAACCATTTCGGCCGTCATGTGGACAAGGAAACGGGAGTGGCTCCATGGTTCAAGCCGTTCGAGGTGAAATACGAATTCGTCTATGCCGGCACCGGCAAGAAGGGCGGGTACTGAGATGCGCGGCTGGCTGAGTGTGATATGCCTGCTTCTGGCGGCCGGGCTGGCGCCGTGGTCCGCGGCCCATGCGGATACGCCGACCTACACGCTGACCTTCAAGGCGGACGGTACGTTCGACCCGGCGCGCCTGGAGGTTCCCGCCGGGCGCTTCAAGATCGTGCTGGTCAACGAAAGCACGGAGGCTGTGGAGTTCGAGAGCCTGCCTCTACGCAAGGAAAAAGTGTTGGGCCCGGGGGTGACCTCGTTCGTGGTGCTGTCCCTGTCGCGGCCGGGGGAATATCCGTTCTTCGATGATTTCCATCCACAGGTGAAGGGCACGCTGGTCGTGCTCCCCCGGTAATTCCAGGGCTTTTGGCCTTCTTGTCGAGTGTTTCATGGATCAAGTTGCCTTCATCGTCTGGCGTGAAAGTATCGAAGCCCTGCTGGTGGTGGGCATTCTGTATGCGTGGCTGCGCGCAACTCCAGACGGTCGTCGCGGGCTGCCGTGGCTGTGGGGCGGTGTGGGCGCGGGCCTGCTGCTCGCCGGTGCGCTGGCACTGGTCCTGCTGGGGGTGGCCTCCTGGCTGAGCGATACAGGCCAGGAATGGTTCCAGACCCTGATGGCACTGGCGGCCTGCGCACTGGTGGTCCAGATGGTTGTCTGGATGCGCCGGCATGGCCGTGGGCTGAAGCGCGATCTGGAGGCGGGGGCGTCCGATCAGGTCCATCGGCAGCACTGGTGGGGGCTGCTGGTGCTGGTCATGATC
>DATNAI010000022.1:0-4914 GCA_035572875.1 Castellaniella sp.
GCGGGGCTGAACCGAGCTGCCGAGCAGCGCCGCATAGAGCGTCCTCCTGCCCGTGTCGTCCAGTTCCGAGTTGTGCCACAGCAGCGTGAAGCACCCGCCGACGGCCTGGCAGGCATCCTTCAGTTGCGTGAAGACGGCGCGGGCGGATTCTCCCGCCGCCAGGTTCTGGTAGGCCGGTCCGATGACCGATTTTTCCATCGCGATGAGCGGCTGGATGCGCAGACGCAAGCGCTGGTTCTGGCGCGCATCGAAGGCCTGGTACGAGAAGCAGGTCCCGCAACGGAAGCCGGCCGCATCCGCGTAAGTCAGCGAGTTGTCATAGTCCATGCCGGCTCGTTCCCAGCCGTACAGCGTCGTCGGCATCTCCCAGCGCAGATAGTGCATGCGCCCTCCCCATTGGGGCTGCCGGATGTTCTCCTCCGCACAGATTTGCCGCAGTCGCCGGGCTTCCTGGGCCAGCACGGAGGGCTGGCGGTAGGTGTCATAGCTCGCATGCAGCCCGATCTCGTGCCCGCGCTGGTGAATGCGCCGCATCAGATCTCGAATGGCGGCGTCTTCCGGCTCGTACCACGCATCTCGTGCTGGGTCGGTGCGGCCGCAGATGAAGTAGAAGGCGCTGGTGAGCTCGTGTTGCTCCGAAAGGGTCATGAGCCAGTCAAAGGTGTTGAAGGGATCGGCCGGGTGCAATTGCCGGCGGCTGCGTTGCCAGATCAGGGGGGCGCGCAGCGCGCGCGCATCGTGACGTTTCAGCCCGTCGGCGGCCGCCAGGCGCAGCATTTGGCGCACGCTGCCGAAACCGTACCGACTGGGCCAGTCCACGTCGTGGGAGACCCGGATCGAGAACCGCGGCGATGCCAGGGGAAGGTTCGGCCACGTTCTTTGTGCGATCTGCCGCAGGACGTACAGCCATTCGTCCACCACGGGGCGCTGCAGGTAATCGTGCCGGTGCGCGTGCGAGGCGGTCGAGGGAAAGCGGCCGTGGCTGTCCAGGTCGGTGCGCCCGAGTTCCTCGCGCCGCGACAGCATCCAGAAACACATCCCCAGCAGGTCGTAATGGATGACGTAGCCAGTCGGTATCCGCTCAATGAGCGGGCCATAGCCGCGCACCTGGCCGGGAGCCGGCAAGGGCTGTCCTATCGCGGATCGCCAGCCTTCGGACATCGCATCCCAGCGGCCGCAGGGCAGGTCCGAGCCATCGTGCGAGAAACTGCCGAAATCCGACGCGATCCGGATGTCGGCCGGGCTGTTGGGTAGCGACAGAATCAAGTGGGTGCCGCCTGGTCCCCGCGACAGAACCAGATGGGGGCTGATCCGTTCCTTCAGGATCTCGTCGAGCCAGTCGAGAACGGCGGCGGGCATGAAAGATTGGGCCATGGATTCGCTCATTTCGGGTTCTCTGTCGTGCGGCCTCACTCGGCCTTGTGGAACAGGTGCATCAATCGCATGCTGATGAGCAGCCCCGTCGCAATCGTGCCGATGAGCCAAAGATCTCCCTCGGGCCTGAACCACAGGGCGAGCGCGAGCGGTATGCTGCAGGCCATGGACCAGGCCGCCGCTGTGAGCGTCGGTCGAATCAGCATGGTGATCGGATTGCCTGACACGATGGCGAGCCAGATCAGCGTGGTGACGCGGGCCGCGACCCCGCCCAGCGAAAACAGACCCACTGTCAGCAGGACGTCGCCTGTCCAGGCGCCGAAGATGATCGCAATCGCGCGCAGCGTGAACAGCAGGATTTCGAAATACAGCTCCAGGCGCTGGCGCTCCAGCACGTCGAACAGTACGTTGAGCGGCGACGTCACGAAGGCGACGTAGAGCCACGGGGACAGCCAGCGTGCAAATTCCCCCGCCTCGCGCCAGCTCTCGCCAAAGACGAAGGCAAATAGGTTGGGGCCCGCCAATAGAAAGACCATGGCCGGCGGCATGGCGATGTTGGCGAGCTTTCCATAGACGTCGGCTACCAGGGGGGCGATCCGGTTTTGCCGCCGTGCTTCCGCGCCCGTGGCAAAAAGATAGGTCCCGATGGCAGAGCCGACGACGGTGAGCGGCATGCTCAGGACGCGGTTTGTCAGGACGTACAGGCCGGCGGCCTGCGGCCCGAACAGTGCGGCGAACATGAGCGAAGGCATTTGCACGCCGCCCGAGTTGAGCAGACCCGCCCAGGTTGAAAAGATGGGAAAGTGACGATACCGATGCATGGTGGCGGCCATGCCGGCCAGGCTCACGTGGCGGAATTCCGAAAATCGCAGGGCGGCTCTGCCCAGGGACAGTCCTCCCATGCCTTGCCCGGCCGCATGGGCGACCAGCAACGCGACGGGCCCGAACGAATAGCCGCCGATCTGGATGGCGACGGAAGTCAGCGATTGCTTTAATCGGGTACCGGTGATCGCACTGAAGCTTTTGGTCCGCAGCGCCCAGAGGTTGAAGACCTGATAGACGCCGACCATGATGATCCCGATGGGCAGCAGCCAGAAATAGCGTGCCAGCTTCGGCACCCCCAGCATGTGGGTGATCGGGCCGCCGGCCCAAGCCACGATCAGCAGGCTCAGCGCGCTGATGGCGACGACGATCACGAGCGCCAGCACCGCGATGTTGGCGGCCTCCTGATGAGTGTCCGGCAACGGAATCGCCAATTCGTAGCAGAGGCTCGCCACCACCGTGACGATCCCCAGCAGCCCTGCATAGACAGCCAGCATCCCGAAGTCCGTCGGCGAGAAGAGGCGCATCACGACCGGTGCCGCCAGCATGGTCAAGAGCTGTGAACCTGCTGTTCCGCCGATCAGCGTCCCCACCCCGCGAGCAAAGGTCCCGCGAGGACGCAAGCCGGTCAGCGCCGCGGAGAGCCTCGAGATCAAACCGGGCTCCTGGCCGAATCGAGCGGGCGCGTCGATTGTCTTGTCTGGTGAGTTGGCATATTTCAATGGGGTGTGAGCGCGCTTCATCCGGCGCTAGTGTCCCGTTCGGTTAGTTTGTGTCGTTAAATTCGGATGCATGCGCCATCCAGACAAGGCGCGAACCGCAGTGATAGCAAGGTCTATCACGAGGATTTGCAACGCAGTATGGGTGGTGTAGGCGCCGAATTTAAACATCAGGATTAACCGAACGGGACACTAGGCGTGCTCGGTCGGTGATACCAGGCTCTTGGTGAATTGCGCCATGGCGTAGAGCCTGGACGGCGTCCTGTAGATGCAGAAGTAGGGAGTCTGTTGTGGGCTGAACTCCCGCACGAAGGCCTCGACGGACTGGATCATGCTGCCTTCAAAATCGAATTGCCTGCTTTTCAGGGCCGCGAACTGAATTTCTTCCCACATCAGCAAAGCAGTGGCACCGCTTCGCCCGTGGTGCCGGTCCGTCATGCCGATCAGGTCGTAGGCGTGGTTCTGATCCCAGACCACGAACGCGGCAGCGTGCAGATTGCCGCGGGCGTCGTAAGCCGCCAATGTGCGGGCGGCATTGTTGTTGTAGCCAGCCTCGTAAATTCGCCGGAACAGATCGTAGGGGTAGGAAATGTCCGCCCCCGACTGTGCCAGGATCCTTTTGTGGTGCTCGTAAAAGGTGCGGGCGGGCAGATCGAACGTAATCCGGATGCCTTCGTCCTTCGCCTTGCGGATGCTGCGGCGCTTGCTGGCCGAAAAGTGGCAGAACACGGCCGACAGGTCGCTGAGGTTTCTCAGGATGTAGGTGTATCGGGTCGTCTGGTCGAATCCGGCCCAGTAGAAGGCAAGCCAGTTGGTCTGGAAATAATGCCAGCGCTGATAGAAGTAGTCGTACGCGGGCAGTTGCTGCAGCAGATCTGTCAGCACGCTGTGCTGGTGGGCGATCTGTTCGTGCCGTGCGCCCTTGATGGGCCTGATCCACGGCCCCAGTGTCTGCGTGAGCGGCGGGTGGGTGATCAGCGTGAAGCCCAGACGCTTCGTCATGCAGTAAGGCATGGTGGCCGCGATCCGGTCCCCTCGTCTCACCAGTACGGCATCCCAGTGATCCGCCCCGGCTGTCGCATCCAGCCACCACGGGCGGCTGAAAATGGGGATGGAGGGCTCATCTTTGGAAAAGGCTCGATAATCTGATTGAGAGCTCGTCATGGGTTGCTTGCGCAGGCTCATCGACCTGGCTGCAGCGTCGATTTCAGAAACTTGCCGGTGGCATAGAGTTTCGAGGGAATCTTGAAAATGCAAAAGTAGGGAACTTGCCGGGTGTTGAATTCGCGCACTGAGCCCTCGACCTGTTTCATCATGCTGCCTTCGAAGTCGAACATGCGGGTCCGGGTCGATACGTGGCGGATGGCCTCGCGGGTAAGGAGCACTGACGCCCCACTCTCGCGAAAACGGCGGTCCAGCGTGTTGAGCAGCGCATAGGCGCTGTTCTCGTCCCAGATGATGAAAACGGCAGCGTGCAGATTCCCCTCGCCGTCGTAGGCTCCCGCCGTACAGGCCGAGTTGTTCTGGCATCCGGATTCGACGATGCCCTTGAACAGCTCGTAGGAGTACAGAATCTTCTTGCCCGACTGGGCCAGCGTCATCTTGTGATTCTGGTAGAAGGTCTCGGCCGGAATATCGAACCGGATCTGGATGCCGTTATCCTCGGCGCGCCTGATGTTTCTTCGCTTGCCGTGGGAGAACCCGGCGAAGACTTCCTCCAGATTCGTCAGATCCTCGATGATGTAGGTGTAGCGGGTGGTCTGCCTGTAGCCGGCCCAGTAGAACGGGAGCCAGTTCGTATTGCTGTGGTGCCACTGCTGGTGGAAATAGTCGAATGGCGGCATTTGCTCGAGCAATGCCTGCAACAGCTTGTGCTGATGTTTGATCTGCGCGCTGTAATCCCCGTGCAGAGGCTTGATCCACGGACCCAGCGTCTGGGTGAGCGGCGGATGGGTGATCAGCGTGAAGCCCAGGCGCTGCCTTTTGAGATAGGGCATTG
>DATNAI010000023.1:0-2840 GCA_035572875.1 Castellaniella sp.
TGCGCGCGCGGCGTCATCGTCTATGGGCTGCTGCCGCTGCTGGGTCGCCTGCGGCTCAGTACCCAGGTCAGTCGTTCTTATCGCACTGTGATGCTGGTGGGCGGCTTGCGGGGCGCCGTCTCGCTGGCTCTGGCGCTGGCCGTGACTGAACAGCCGGCCGTTCCGCATGACGCGCGCCAGTTCATCGCGGTGGTGACGACCGGATTCGTGCTCATGACGCTGTTCGTCAATGGCCTGACGCTGCGGCCGCTGATCCACCGGCTGGGCCTGAACCAGCTCACACCGGTGGACCGGACGTTGCGGGATCAGGCCCAGGTGGTGGAACTGGAGGCTCTGCGCCTGAAGATCGACGAGATCGCGCGCCACGAGCATATCGGCCCGGAAGTCCTCAACCGCCTGCACGCGGTATTCGACGCTGGCCAGGCGGGAGTGGGCGCCGGCCAGGTCCGCCAGTTGGCGGAAGAGCAGAAGGTCGCCGTCGGCATGAGCATCCTCGCTGGCCGCGAGGAGGAAATGTTCTTCGAGACGCTCAAGGCGCAGGTGGTGGACTGGCGCACCGCGGAATCGCTGCTGGCGCGCGCCGAGCGCCTGGGGGACGTGGTGCGCGCCGGCGGCCTTCCGGGCTTCGAGGCCGCCATCGAACGGGACCTGCGCTATTCGCCCGGCCTGCGGGCAGCGCTGTGGCTGCACTATCTCACCGGATGGCAATTTTGGCTCGGGCGCGAACTGACGCAACGCTTCACGAACCTGATGTGCAAGTGGGCCGTGGCCCGGCGCCTGATCCGCTTTGCCCGCAGCGACGTGCAGCCGCTGCTGGGGGCGGAAGTCACCGAGATCATCATCGCAGCACATCAGCGGCGGCTGGCGCTGCTCGAGGGGGCGCTGCAGGCCCTGGCGCTGCAATATCCCGGCTACGCGCAGTATCTCCAGGAAGCCTATCTGGCGCGCATGGCGCGCTCCATGGAGCGCATGCGGTACCGCGACATGCTGGCGCAGAACCTGATCAGCGGCGAGACCTACGCCGATCTGATCCACCAGGTCGACATGCGCTGGCGCTACCTGGAAAATCAGGGGGCTTTGGACATCACGCTGACCGCACAAGCCCTGATCCAGCGGGTGCCGCTGTTCGAAGGGGTGGACGAGACCACGCTGCAGGCCATCCAGCAGGTGCTGAAGCCCCGGCTGGCGGTGCCGGGCCAGGAGATCCACACCAAGTTCGGGCGCAGCCATGCCATGTATTTCGTGGCGTCGGGCGCTGTGGTGCTGGACCTGCCCGACGGGACGACGGCGGAGCTGGGCAGCGGTCAGATTTTCGGGGAAATGGCGCTGGTCCTGGGGCGGGATTTCCAGCCGCGGGTACGGTCCCTGGGCTACAGCAGGCTGCTCATGCTGCACGAGCGGGATTTCAAGCGCCTGCTGCAGAATTTGCCGGCGCTGCGTGAGAAGATCGACGCCATCGTCGCCCAGCGTTTGCGGGCGGTCGAGGTCTGGCAGCAGTTTCAGTCGGGGGAGCGGCAGCACGAACCGCTGCCGCCGTTGCGGCCGGACCCGGAGCCTCAGAGCAGCAGTTGAATGTCGTGCGCCATGGCTTGTGGCGTGGTGTTGGCGTTGATGAGCCCGCGGGCTTGACCCTTGCGGTCCATCAGATAGAACGCCGACGAGTGATTCATCGCATATTGCTGCGGGGTCGGGCCCGGCTCCTTCGAATACGAAGCCCGAAAGGAGCGCGCCGTGCGGGCGAGCTGGTCCGCCGTCCCGGTCAGGCCCATGAACGCTGGATCAAAGGTTTGGACGTAGGTGCTCAGGATCGTCGGGGTGTCGCGCTCGGGATCCACGGTGATGAAGATCACCTGCACGTCGTGTGCCTTCGCGCCCAGCAACTGCATGGCCTGCGCCGCCATGGCCATGGACGTGGGGCAGACGTCGGGGCATTGGGTATAGCCGAAGAACACCAGCAGGACCTTGCCCTTGAAGTCGGCCAGCGTGCGGCGACGGCCGGCGGTATCAGTCATGTCCAGGCCGCTGCCCAGGTCGGTGCCGCTGATGTCGTTGCCGGCTTCGAAAGCCAGCGGCCCGTCGGAGGCCTTGCCGCAGCCTGACAGCGCGAACGGGACGGCGGCGATGGCGGCGGCCAGGACGGTCCTGCGGGTGCGGGAAAATGAAGCCGCCGTGCGGCGTAGTACGATCATGCGAGTCCTGACGGGAACCCCGGGCCGCTCAGTATCAGGCCGACCCAGTGGTCCAGCAACAGCGCGGCAAAGAGCAGCGCCAGGTAAAGAATGGAATAGAAGAACAGCTTGCGCGCGCGCGCATCGCTGTAGTCACGATACAGCACCCATGCCTGCCACACAAAGCGGCCGCTCAGCAGACAGGCGGCCGCCAGGTAGGCGGGGCCGCTCATGCGCGCGATGTACGGCAGGACGGACGCCGCGAACAGCAGGATAGAGTAGAGCAGTACATGGAGCTGGGTGAAGTTCATGCCGTGGGTGACGGGCAGCATGGGCAGGCCGGATTTCTCGTATTCATGGTGGCGGTAGAGCGCCAGCGCCCAGAAATGCGGCGGCGTCCAGATGAAGATGATGAGCACCAGGAGCCACGCTTCCGCCGGTACGGCGTTGGCCATGGCGGCCCACCCCAGCGCCGGCGGCATCGCCCCCGACAAGCCCCCGATCACGATGTTCTGCGGCGTGAGCGGCTTGAGGATGGCGGTGTAGATCAGCGCATATCCCACGAAGGTGGCAAAGGTCAGCCACATGGTGAGCGCATTCACCCAGACGTAGAGGATCCACATGCCGGCCCCGCCCAGGATGCCCGCCATGAGCAGCACCTGGGGTGGCGTG
>DATNAI010000024.1:0-4824 GCA_035572875.1 Castellaniella sp.
AAGCCGCGGAAATCATTGGGCGAGCGCAGGATAATGCGGCCGCCCGAGAGGCCCTTGCCGACGTAGTCGTTGGCTTCGCCCACCAGATCCAGCGTAATGCCGTGGGCCAGGAACGCGCCGAAACTTTGGCCGGCAGCGCCATTGCACTGGATGTGTATGGTGTCGTCGGGCAGGCCGTCATGTCCGTAATGCCGGGCCACTTCGCCCGAGAGCATGGCGCCGATGGTGCGGTTCTTGTTGCGCACCGGTACGATGAAGGAGACCTTCTCGCCGCGCTCCAGGGCGGATTTGCTGCGTTCGATCAACTGGTGATCCATCGCATTGGCCAAGCCGTGATCCTGCAGGTCCGTGTTGTGCACAGGGTCTGTGGTCGGCACCTGGTAGAAGACGCGGCTGAAGTCCAGCCCGTGCGCCTTCCAGTGCTCGATCCCCTTGCGCATGTCCAGCAGATCGGCACGGCCGATCAGTTCGTCCACGGTGCGGATACCGAGTTGCGCCATGATCTCGCGCATTTCTTCGGCGACGAAGAAGAAGTAGTTCACGACGTATTCGGGCTTGCCGCTGAATTTCTTGCGCAGCACCGGATCCTGCGTGGCCACGCCGGTGGGGCAGGTGTTCAGGTGGCACTTGCGCATCATCACGCAGCCTTCGACGACCAGCGGCGCGGTGGCAAAGCCGAATTCGTCGGCGCCCAGCATGGCCGCAATCGTGATGTCGCGCCCGGTCTTCATCTGGCCGTCTGCCTGCACGCGGATGCGGCTGCGCAGGCGGTTGAGCACCAGCGTCTGCTGGGTTTCGGCCAGGCCGATTTCCCACGGAATGCCGGCGTGCTTGATGGACGACAGGGGAGAAGCCCCCGTGCCGCCGTCGTGGCCGGCGATCACCACGTGGTCGGCCTTGGCCTTGGCCACGCCGGTCGCGACCGTGCCGACGCCGACTTCGGCCACCAGCTTCACCGAGATCGAGGCCTGGTCGTTGACGTTCTTCAGGTCGTGGATGAGCTGTGCCAGATCCTCGATCGAGTAGATGTCGTGGTGCGGCGGGGGCGAGATCAGGCCCACGCCCGGAACCGAATAGCGCAGTTGCGCGATGTAGTCCGTGACTTTGTGGCCCGGCAGTTGCCCGCCTTCGCCCGGCTTGGCGCCCTGTGCCATCTTGATCTGGATCTGGTCGGCGCTGCACAGATATTCGGCGGTGACGCCAAAGCGCGCCGAGGCGACCTGCTTGATCCGCGAGCGCAGCGAGTCGCCGGCCGCCAGCGGGATGTTCGCCACCACGCGGTCCTTGCCCAGCACGGATGCGATGGTGTCGCCCTTGCGCACGGTGGGCTTGCCGCTGCGCATCTCGCTGCGGTAGCGCATGGGGTCCTCGCCGCCTTCGCCCGTGTTCGACTTGCCGCCGATGCGGTTCATGGCCACGGCCAGCGTGGTGTGCGCCTCGGTGGAAATCGACCCCAGCGACATGGCGCCGGACGAAAACCGCTTCACGATTTCCTGGGCGGGCTCCACTTCCGACAGCGGGATCGCCTTGGCCGGGTCGACCTTGAATTCGAACAGGCCGCGCAGCGTCATCAGGCGCTTGGACTGATCGTTGATGAGCTGGGCGTATTCCTTGAACGTCGAATAGTCGTTCGAGCGGGTCGAGTGCTGCAGCTTGGCGATGGAGTCCGGCGTCCACATGTGCTGTTCGCCGCGGATGCGGAAGGCGTAGTCGCCGCCTTCGTCCAGGCGCGTGGCCAGTACCGGGTCGCCGCCGAAGGCCGCGCGGTGCGTGCGCAGGGCCTCCTCGGCCACCTGGAAGATGCCGATGCCTTCGATGTTGCTGGGCGTGCCCGGGAAATACTTCTTCACCAGGCTGCTGTGCAGGCCCACTGCTTCGAAGATCTGCGCCCCGGTGTAGGACATGTAGGTCGAGATGCCCATCTTGGACATGACCTTTTTCAGGCCCTTGCCGATTGCCTTGACGTAGTTGTGCGTGGCCTCGTGCGGGTTGGGGAATTGCGCCAGCGATTCCAGCGCAAGCCACGGGTGCACAGCCTCGGCGCCGTACCCGCCCAGCAGCGCAAAGTGGTGCGTCTCGCGCGCCGAGCCGGTTTCGACGATCAGGCCCGTGCGGGTGCGCAGCCCGGTGCGGATCAGGTGCTGGTGGACGGCCGACGTGGCCAGCAGCGCCGGGATGGGCACACGATCGGCGTCCACCTTGCGGTCGCTCAGCAGCAGGATGTTGTAGCCGCTGCGAACGGCATCAGCCGCGCTCGCGCACAGCGAGGCCAGGCAGGCCTCGATGCCCTCCGCGCCCCACGCGACGGGGTAGGTGATGTCCAGTTCGAGGCAGCGGAACTTGTCGCTGCTCTGCTCGCTGATATGGCGCAGTTGGGCCATGTCGTCCTGATCCAGCACGGGCTGGTTGATTTCCAGGCGCAGCGGCGGATTGACGTTGTTGATGTCCAGCAGGTTGGGCTTGGGACCGATGAACGAGACCAGCGACATCACCAGTTGCTCGCGGATCGAGTCGATCGGCGGGTTGGTGACCTGGGCGAACATCTGACGGAAATAGTTGTAGAACGGCTTCGGCCGGTCCGACAGCACCGTCAGAGGCGCGTCGTTGCCCATGGAGCCGATCGCTTCCTGGCCGTTCGTGGCCATGGGCTGAAGGATGAACTTGAAGTCTTCTTCAGTCCAGCCAAAAGCCTGCTGCGTGTCCAACAGATTGGCGACCGGGGCGAGCGGTTCCTCGGCCTTGAGCGGAGGCAGGTCGTCCAGCTTCAGGCGCAGGCGGTCGATCCATTGCGGATACGGGTGCGCATTGGCCAGTTGCGACTTGATTTCCTCGTCTTCGATGATGCGGCCCTGCTGCAGATCGATCAGCAGCATCTTGCCCGGCTGCATGCGCCACTTCTTCACGATGCGGTGCTCGGGAATCGGCAGCACGCCGGCTTCGGAAGCCAGCACCACCAGATTGTCGTCCGTGATCAGATAGCGGGCGGGACGCAAGCCGTTGCGGTCCAGGATCGCGCCGATCTGCCGGCCATCCGTGAAGGTGATCGCGGCCGGCCCGTCCCAGGGTTCCATGAGCGCGGCATGGTATTCATAGAAGGCGCGGCGCGACTGATCCATGTCCGCATGCTGTTCCCAGGCCTCGGGCAGCATGATCATCATGGCGTGCGGCAGCGAATAGCCCGACATCACCAGCAGTTCCAGGCAGTTGTCGAACGTCGCCGTGTCGGATTGCCCCTCGTAGACGATGGGGTAGAGCTTGGCCAGGTCCTCGCCCAGCACCGCCGAGCGCATTTCGCCCTCGCGCGCGCGCAGCCAGTTGAAGTTGCCCTTCACCGTGTTGATTTCGCCGTTGTGCGCGATCATGCGGTAGGGGTGGGCCAGCGGCCAGGCCGGGAAGGTATTGGTGGAGAACCGCTGGTGCACCATGGCCAGGGCGGTCACGGCCCGCGTGTCGGTCAGGTCGCGGTAGTACTGGCCCACCTGGCCGGACAGCAGCAGACCCTTGTAGACGACCGTGCGCACCGAGATCGAGGGCACGAAATATTCCTGGCCGTGCGTCAGATTCAGGCGCTGAATGGCGTGGCTCGCGGTCTTGCGGATGACGTAGAGCTTGCGCTCCAGCGCATCGGGCACCATGATGTCCGGCCCGCGGCCCACGAAGAGCTGGCGGATGACCGGCTCACAGGCACGCACGGTGGGCGACATTTCCATCTCGTGATCGATCGGCACGTCGCGCCAGCCCAGCACCACCTGGCCCTCGTCGCGCACGGCGCGTTCCAGTTCCCGTTCACAGGCCAGCCGCGAGGCTGTTTCCTTGGGCAGGAAGACCATGGCCACGCCGTAATCGTCAGGGGGCGGCAGGGTCACTCCCTGTGCCGCCATTTCTTCACGATAGAGCTGGTCCGGAATCTGAATCAGGATGCCCGCGCCGTCGCCCATCAGTTCGTCGGCACCCACCGCGCCCCGGTGGTTCAGGTTTTCCAGGATCTTCAGCCCTTGCTGGATGATGGTGTGGCTCTTGTGCCCCTCGATGTGGGCCACGAAACCCACCCCGCAGGCGTCGTGTTCGAATTCGGGGTGATAGAGGCCTTGCGTGCTGGACGCAATGCGGGTCGCGGAGTCAATCATGACGACACTCGAAGAAAGGTTGGTAAGGGCAGTGGCCGACGCGGTCACCAGCCTGGGCCTGGAATTGGGGCACGACGGGCCGCTGCATGAGGGTCATGGCTCCTCTTATGAGGCCGGCCGGAGGCGGTTCGTTGCGATCACGCCTGTTGACCCCGCGTCATGCTGCGGAGCATCGTGGGAAGTAAAAGTTACGCCCGCCGCAGACGGCTGACAATAGGGTTTCTGTTGATGCGTCCCCTTTTTTGTGGTTAGCCGAATTTGTTATATGAAATAGGGGACATATGTACTGCGTTGTTGTGCATGGGTGTGATTGGTGTTTTGTGGGGTTTTGCAGAAGCGCTGGACGTGCTGGTATTCCCTGATGTCGGGGGCTGTTTTGCGTCTTTTTGGCATCGGCGCTGTGGCGGCTGACCGCGCAGGCCGTTTATCGTGGCCGGGACACTTGGCCCGGCTGCCCGCCCTTCCGAGGGCGGCCTCGTGGGAAACCCGGCGCGCACCTGCAAAAGCGGTACACCTTCGCGAAAGAGGTACGCGTCATGAAAGTGAAAGCCGTACGCGCTCGTGAATGCCGCATGTCACGGCTCCATGCGAAGGCCGAGCATGCTCACGGGAGCGGCAGACGCCCCGCGCGTCGTGTGATGAAAGCGCCCTGATTCTGTTGGCCTTTTGGCCTCGGCCCAGTATTCTCGCCGCGTAG
>DATNAI010000025.1:0-2532 GCA_035572875.1 Castellaniella sp.
GACGGGGCCGGCTGGTTGCCGTCCAGACGCAGCACCTGACCGATCGACAGCTGGGACGGATTGGTGATGTTGTTCAGCTCGGACAGGCGCGACACCGACATCCCATGCTCCTGGGCGATCTTGTATAGCGTATCGCCCGCCTGCACGGTATAGGTGCCCTGAGCCGCCGCCGACGCACTGGCGGGCGGAGTGCCGTTGGAGTGATCGGTGACGGGCGCCCGCGACGAGCGCGAGGCGCAGCCGGCGAGCACGGCGGAGGATAACAAGACGGCCAACAGCAGAATGCGCCCGGTGCGGGGAGTGCGATTGAACGGGCCTTCTGTCACCAGCGTCCCATCGAGCATGTGGTTCTCCTACTTAGAGCTGCGTGCCTGGACGCAGCGGTACGAATCGGACATCCTGAAGCTCCATGCGCTGCCACGACGACTGCGCGGTACGCTCGATCAGGACCAGCCTTTGGTGCGCCGTGCCTTCCGGTGCAATCAGGCGCGCGCCGATTGCCAGTTGGTGCAGCAAAGTTTCAGGGATTTTAACGCCCGCGGCGGCAACGACAATGCCGTCAAAGGGCGCGTGATGTTCCAGACCGAGCATGCCGTCGCCAAAGGTCAGGCGCACGCGGTTCCTGGGGCGGCCCTGCGCAAGATTCATGCGGGCCTGCTCATACAGGCCGCGGACTCTTTCGATGGCGAAGACTTCGGGCACGAACTGGGCCAGCACGGCGGCCTGATAGCCGCACCCGGCACCGATTTCCAGCACACGCTGCGGCTTGCGGCCTTCGGACATCAGCGACAGCATGTGCGCCACGACCCAGGGCTGCGAGATGGTCTGGCCATAGCCGATGGGCAGCGCCGCGTCCTCGTAGGCGCGGCTGGCGAGCCCCTGGTCCACAAACAGATGGCGAGGCACCGTCTGCATCGCCGCCAGCACGCGCTCATCATCGATGCCCTGCTCGCGCAGGCGATGCACCATCTGCGCCCGGAGGCGCTCGGAATTCAGGCCCATGTTCATGGCTGGCACCAATTTCGGCAAACGGCCTCCGGCCTCCGGCAGTGCGAAAGGCTTGGGCCCATGGATGCGCGTGTTGCTGTTGGACGGCGAATAGCCGGGCCCCGGCGAAGAGCCCCAGCTTGTGGTTGCGGGGCGTCGCGACCTGTCCAGCGGGTGGCGCGGCTTGAATGAACCCATCACAGGTCCATCCAGCGCGAAACGGCCGCCGTCTGCGTATGGTCGGTCAGATCCAGACGCAGCGGCGTCATGGACACGGCCCGCTCCTCGATTGCGCCAAAGTCGGTTTCCGGGCCGCCATCCAGAGCATGTCCGACCGGACCGATCCAGTACACCGTATCGCCATAAGGGGTGGTGCTGCGAATCACCGGCTCCGCCGGGTGCCGCCGGCCCAATCGCGTGGTACGGAAACCGGTCAGTTCGCGATAAGGAATGGCCGGGATATTGACATTCAGCAGCAGCGGCCCCGGCCAGGGACGAGCACGAAAACGTTCCACCAGCTCGCGGGCGACCTGCACGGCGCAGTCCAGATGCTTCCATTCCCGCTGTACCAGCGAAAACGCCATCGACGGAATGCCAAAGAGATAGCCCTCGGTCGCTGCGGCAACGGTCCCGGAATACAGCGTGTCCTCGCCCATGTTCGCGCCGTTGTTGATTCCCGACACCAACAGGTCGGGGCGGAAATCCAGCAAGCCATGCAAGGCCACGTGCACGC
Source organism: Castellaniella sp. (assembly GCA_035572875.1). Taxonomy (GTDB): domain Bacteria; phylum Pseudomonadota; class Gammaproteobacteria; order Burkholderiales; family Burkholderiaceae_B; genus Castellaniella. The sequence goes on from DATNAI010000025.1 coordinate 1,721, forward strand.
AGTCCGAGGGGGTGCCATTGATGTAATGGAAGCCGTTGGGGGCCTGGCGGACCGACAGCGGACGGCGCAGCGTGAGCGAATTCGAGGCCCCGCTGCTGTTGGTTTCGGGTGCAACGACCGTGATCTCGCCCAGCGGCCGCAGAGCGGCCGCCAGCGCCTCGATGCCGGCGGCGGTGTACCCGTCATCGTTGGACACCAATATGCGCATGCCTCAGTCTTGCTCGTTCGAACCCAGATGATGCGAATTGTACCCGGGGAAGCGGGCGGCTTGCGGGCGATGCTATAGAATGTCCCCCAATCTCTCGACCGTACCTGACCCAATGTTGCTGTCATTCCCGTTCGCCGGCATTGTGCTTGCCCTGCTCCTGGGCTATCTGCTGGGCTCCATCTCCTTCGCGGTGGTGGTCAGCCGCCTGATGGGACTCAGCGACCCTCGCACCTTCGGATCCGGCAATCCGGGCGCGACCAACGTCCTGCGCAGCGGCAACAAGCTCGCGGCGGTGCTGACGCTGATCGGCGACGCAGCCAAGGGCTGGGCAGCCGTGGCGCTGGCCGCATGGGCGGTCTCTGAAAACCATCTGCCGCCCGCCGCCATTCCGCTGGCGGGCCTGGGCGCCTTCTTGGGCCACCTGTACCCGCTCTTCCTGAAATTCCGCGGCGGCAAGGGCGTGGCCACGGCGATGGGCGTGCTGCTGGGGCTGCAGCCATGGCTCGCGCTGGCGACTGTCGCGACCTGGCTGATCGTGGCCGTGGCCCTGCGTTATTCGTCGCTGGCGGCGATCATGGCGGCGATTTTCGCGCCGTTCTATTAC
>DATNAI010000026.1:0-13006 GCA_035572875.1 Castellaniella sp.
AACGGCAAGGCGATTGCGCTCGGCGACACCGAGGGTTTCGTGAAGGTTGTGATGGACGCGGAAAGCGGCGAACTTCTGGGCGCCCATATGGTGGGGGCGGAAGTGACGGAGATGATCCAGGGCTATGCGGTCGCCATGGGATTGGAGGCCACTGAAGAAGATCTGATGCAGACCGTGTTCCCGCACCCCACGCAGTCCGAGGCGATGCATGAGGCGGTGCTCTCGGCGTACGAACGGGCATTGCATCTTTGACCTCGTTGCGTGCCCCTTTTGTGGCTGCCTGTGGCCGAATGGATTGTGTTGCGCTAAAGTTGCATCAGTTGCCGCGGCTCGTCCGTGGTGCGATTTCACCCGAGAGGGCCGGACATGCGGGACTTGTATTTCACCGATCCGGCCATTTTTTGACGCGCTTTTTGAAGCGCTTCAATATTGAAGGATACAGGTATGAAATTGATCGATCATGGTGAGGGCGGCGATGCGAGTGTCCTGAGGCTCGTGGACGCGCCCGTGCCGAAGCCTTCCCCGGGACAGGTGCTCATCGCCGTGCATTACGCCGGCGTCAATCGGCCGGATGTCCTGCAGCGGTCAGGGTCCTACCCGCCGCCACCTGACGCTTCACCGTATCTGGGGCTCGAAGTGTCCGGCGAGATCGTGCGGGTCGGCGCCGGTGTCACGCGCTGGAAGGCAGGCGACCGCGTCTGCGCCCTGACGCCGGGCGGCGGTTATGCCGAATATTGCGTGGTGGACGCCGGCCATTGCCTGCCGGTGCCTCGCGGGCTGTCGATGATCCAGGCCAGTGCACTGCCCGAAACCTACTTCACCGTCTGGACGAATCTGTTTCAGCGCGGTCGGCTGCAGGCGGGTGAGAGCGTTCTCGTGCATGGCGGTTCCAGCGGCATCGGCCTGACGGCCATTCAGCTCGCCAAGGCGCGCGGTGCGCGGGTCATGACGACGGTGGGCAATGCGGAGAAAATGGAGGCCTGCCGCAGGCTCGGGGCCGATGTGGCAATCAACTACCACGACGAGGATTTTGTCCAGGTGGTGGCCCGCGAGACGGGGGGCAAGGGCGTGGACGTGGTACTGGACATGGTGGGCGGCGACTATATCCCGCGCAATATCCGCTGCCTGGCGCTGGAGGGGCGGCTTGTGCAGATTGCCTTCCTGCAGGGCAGCCGGGTTGATCTGGATGCCATGCCCATCATGCTCAGGCGCCTCACCTTCACGGGGTCCACCCTGAGGGCGCGGTCGGTGCAGCAGAAGGCCGAACTCGCGGCATCGGTCGAGGCCAATGTCTGGCCGATTCTGGAATCGGGACGTTGTCTGCCCGTCATTCATCGGCTGTTCCCGCTCGCCGAGGCGCGCGCGGCGCACGAGTTGATGGAAAGCAGCCGGCACATCGGCAAGATCATTCTCGAGGTCAATGGAGGAAAAGATGAGGCATGACGGAAGGGTCGTGCTGGTGACCGGAGGCACGGGCGGCATCGGCAGCGCCATCGTGGACCGTTATACGGCGGAAGGCGCGCATGTGGGCATCGTGGATCTGGACGAAGACCGTGGCCAGACCCTGTGTCGGCGCCTGCGCGAACAGGGCCGCACGGTGGCGTTTGCGGCGGCGGACGTCGGGACCGCGGAAGGCTGCCGACGGGCGGTCGATGTCATCCAGACCGCCCTGGGCGGGATCGATACGCTGGTGAACAATGCCGGGATCTCGCCCAAGCACGACGGGCATCCGGCCACGATTGGCGCGATGGATCCGTCGGAGTGGGATCGTGTCGTGGGCGTCAACCTGAATGCGGCATTCTACCTGACGCACCTGTTGGCGCCGGGCATGCAGGAGCGTCACTTCGGGCGCATCGTCTCGATGTCGTCCGTCGCCGGCAAGGCGCCGCTGACCGATATCGTGGCGGTGCACTACAGCACGACGAAGGCGGCGCTGATCGGCTTTACGCGCCATGCGGCGGCGGAGCTGGGGCCGGCCGGCATCACGGTCAACGCCATTGCACCGGGGCGCATCAATACGCCGCTGCTGAAGACGGTGGCCGGGGCGGCCAACGATGCCATCATCCGCGAAACGCCGCTGCGGCGCCTGGGAGAGCCGTCCGAGGTGGCCGAGGTCTGCGCGTTCCTGACGTCGCCGGAGGCCGGTTTCGTGACGGGCCAGGTCGTGGATGTGGCGGGCGGCTGGCTGATGACCTGATGGTCCGTGGGACCTGCATGACATAAGACGGAGAGAGGGATGATTTCGGGAAACACGCGTTTGTTTGCGATCCTTGCAGACCCGGTGGCGCAGGTGAGGACTCCCCAGGTCCTGAACGGCTATTTCGCCGCGCGAGGCGTGGACGCCATTCTGGTGCCCATGCACGTGGCGGCCGAGAATCTGGAAGAGGTGCTGGGCGGGCTGCGTCGTATGAAGAACCTGGGCGGGTTCATCGTGACCGTGCCTCACAAGATCGCCATCGCCCGCCTGTGTGACGCGCTGGGGCCTGCCGCGCAGGCCGTCGGGTCGGTCAATACGGTTCGTCGGACGGCCGATGGCCGTCTGGTGGGCGACATGTTCGATGGCGCCGGCTTCGTGGGTGGCTTGCGGTCCCAGGGGCATGATCCTGAAGGCAAGCGGGCGTTGCTGGTGGGCGCGGGCGGTGCCGCCTCGGCGATCGCCTTTGCGCTGTCCGAAGCGGGCGCCAGCCGTGTGACGGTTGCCAATCGGACCCGGGCAAAAGCGGAGGCGGTGGTCGAGCACGTCCGGCGTGCCTTGCCGCAGGCCGACATCGGCGTTGGCGAGGCCGATCCCCGCGGCTATGACATGGTCGTGAACGGAACGTCGCTGGGCATGCGGCCCGACGACCCCCTGCCGCTCGATGTGGCGCGGCTGGAGCCCCGGGTGCTGGTGGCCGAGATCATCATGAAACCGGAACTCACTCCTCTGCTCGAGGCGGCTCGACAGCGGGGCTGTCCCGTCCACTATGGCCGCCATATGCTGGATTGCCAGGTGGAGTTGATGGCGCGCTTCATGTTTGATCGCTCCTGAAGGCCTTCATCATGGATACCTTCGATTACGTGATCGTCGGTGGCGGGACAGCCGGATGCATCTTGGCCAACCGCCTGACGGCGTCCGGCAGGCATACCGTGCTGATGCTCGAAGCGGGTACGGACGAGCAGGGATTCTGGATCCCGATCCCGGCCGGATTCAGCAAGCTTCTGGTGGATCCGCGTTTCAACTGGCGCTTCGAGACCGAGCCGGAACCCAATACGCTGAACCGCCGGATCGCCGTGCCGCGGGGCCGGGGGCTGGGCGGTTCCACTCTGATCAACGGCATGATCTATGTGCGGGGCCAGCCCACCGATTACGATCGCTGGTCGGAACTGGGCGCCACCGGCTGGGGCTGGTCGGATGTGGAGCCCTATTTCCGGCGTTTCGAAAACTATGCGGGCGGCGGCGACGCGCGCGGGCATGATGGTCCCATGCATATCACCGAGGTCGCTGAACGGCATCCGCTCTCGGCCGCGGTCCTGGCCGCCGCGCGCGAGGATGGCCAGCCCCTGAATCCCGATTACAACGGCGCGTCCCAGGAGGGCTTCGGCTATTACCAGGTGGCGCAGCACCGGGGACGGCGCTGGAGCGTGGTCGACGGATACCTGAAGCCCGCGCGCGGCCGACGCAATCTCAGCGTCCGGACGCGGGCCCACGTGCTGCGGGTGGATCTGGACGATGCGGGCAACCGGTGTAACGGGGTGACCTATCGTCAGAACGGACAGGATATCAGCGTGCAGGCGCGCGCCGAGGTCATCATGGCGGCCGGCGCAGTCCAGACGCCACAGGTGCTGGAGCTGTCGGGCATTGGCCGCCCGGAAATCCTGGAGCGCACGGGGATTGCGGTGCGTCACGCGCTCCCCGGGGTGGGCGAGCACTATATCGATCACTTCTGCACGCGCATGAACTGGCGGGTGCGGCACACTCAGTCCCTCAATGAGCTCACCCGGGGCTGGCGGCTTGGCCTGGCGGTGGCGCAATATTTCAGCCGCCATACCGGGATCCTGACCCTGGGTACCGGCCTGGTCTTCGGCTTCGTCAGGAGCCGCCCGGAGCTGCACACGCCCGATGTCCAGTATTTCTTCATGCACGCGAGCTACTCCAATGCCGCCGAGCGCATTCTGGACCGTTTGCCGGGGATGACGCTGGGCGTGGCGCAGATGCGGCCGCAGTCACGAGGCAGCATCCACGTTCGCACTGCGGATCCGTTTGCCGGCCCGGCGATACGTCCGAATTTCCTCGACTGCGAGGAAGACCAGGACAGTCTGATCGGCGGCATGCAGGTGGCCCGGCGCATCATGGCTCGGCCTTCCATGGCCCGCTATGTGGCTCAGGAACTCAGTCCGGGCGCGCAAACCCGCACGCGTGATGAGTGGATGGATTTTGCGCGAACCAACGGGCAGACCATTTATCACCCCATCGGCACCTGCCACATGGGTTCCGATCCACTGGCGGTGGTGGACTCGCGGCTGCGGGTCAAGAGTCTGGCCGGGCTTCGAATCGTGGATGCCTCGGTCATGCCGGCCATGGTGTCCGGCAACACTCAGGGCGCCGTCATGATGGTGGCCGAGAAGGGCGCAGACCTGATTCTGCAGGATGCGCGCAATACGCCCTAGCGTGCCGCTGGTCCTGTCAGCTGCTGAACCCGTTGACCATGAGCAGCGTGCCGTACAGATGGTGGGTGGCGCAGATGTACAGGTAGGTGCGTTTCGGCCCGCCGGGCGACCGGCTGCCGTACTGTGACCGGGCTGGAGATGTTTGCCTGCGTGGCCCGGCACATGCTGGATTTCTATACGGCCAACGATTGGCCTTAACCCTTGCGGGCCACTTGGTCGCGGACCTGCTGGCGAAATTGCATGGGGCTCAGTCCCGTGTGTTTCTTGAAAAAACGGCTGAAGTACACCTCGTCCTCGAAGCCCAGCTTCCACGCGAGCAGCTTGATGGCGTCCGAGGTGTAGACCAGATCGCGCCTGGCCTCGTGGGCCAGTCGTTCATTGACGACCGTGGACGCGGAGACGCCCAGCACGTCCCTGCACAGCCGTGTGAGATGGCCGACCGTGACGCCCAGCTTTTCGGCGTAGACGCCAAGCGTCCAATGCTCGCGGTACCGTTCGTCCACCAGTGTCCGGAATTTCTGGATCAACTGCGCCTTGCGGGTGCTGCCGGCCTCCAGGGTCAGCCCCCGGCTGTAGCGCACGCGTCCGATGCGCATGACCAGTGCCGCCAGCAGCGACATGCAGATACCTGGCTGGGCCACCTCGCGGCTCAGAAATTCCTTGAAGATGGCATCGAACAGCGTCCCGAGCGCGTCCAGAGCCGGGTCGCCGCGCTCGAATTCGATGGACAAGGGCTCGCGCACGACGCGCAGCATGTCGGGGTCGGCCGCGCCCACGATGAGCTCCAGCACATGCTGAACCGCAGTGATCACGGGGCCATCCACCTGCGGCGAAAAATGGAACGAATGCTCTATTTGTTCTGGAATTGACAAGATGCACGGTGCCTGAACCGTAAATCGTTCATTTCCGAATCCGATCTCTCCGCCGCCGTGGGTGAGGTACAGGACCTGAATGAAGGATCTGTGCAGATGTGGCTTGATGATCCAGTTATTCGGGGAGGATCGCTTCGGAATCGATTCGATGTGAACGGAGTCGACCCAGTCGTCCAGGCCTCTGGTGGCATACAAACCATAGCTAGGGTTTTCCCGCATCGCACTCTGTGTCCAGGAAATTGATGCATGAATTGTCCTGTTAGTAGCACGAATCGTCAATTCAGATGGATGATCACATCCGGATAATGGTCAGCATCGTTTTTCGGATTTTCCATCAGACACAAGACCCTCATCCGAGATTTCCCGCGCTGGAGACCCCTCCGATCATTCTCTTCGGATCTGATGGCCGGCTTCCAGGGCGGCGGGAAACCGTTTCAAATTCGCTTGGAGAACATCATGCAAGAGCCAGACTGGCTTGGCTTGCAGGGGAGAACTTTTGCTGTCACCGGTGCGGCCCATGGCATCGGTTTCGGGATCGCCCGGGGCCTCGTGAACGCCGGGGCACGGGTTGCACTTCTGGACTTTGACCATGAAGCCGCGAAGATGGCTGCGAAAGAACTTTGTTCGACCGGTGCGCGAGTGATGGCCGTTTCCTGTGACACGACGGATGCCGACAGCCTTGAACATGCTGCACGGGCGGTTCAGGAAACCCTGGGTGTCTGCAGCGGGCTAGTCAATAACGCGGGCATCTTGCGATCAGCCGCGCTCAACGATGTCGCTGTGGAAGAATGGAATCGGGTGCTGAGCACCAATCTGACGGGCTATCTGTTGGCGGCGCGCGCGTTTTATCCGCAGATGCGCCTGCGCAACCACAGCAGCATTGTCCACGTGGCGTCGATTGCCGGCAGCTACCCGCAGACGCGCAGCGGCGCCTACAGCGCAAGCAAGGCCGGCGTGCGGCTATTGTCGCGGCAACTGGCGGTGGAGTGGCGCGGCGACCGCATCCGCAGCAACACCATCTGCCCGGGCATGATCCGTACCCCGCTGTCGGCCGCCTTCTACGCGCAGCCCGGACTCGAGGCCCGCCGGGCCGCCATGACGGCCAGCGGCCGGGTGGGCGAACCGGACGACATCGCCAATGCCGCACTTTTTCTGTTGAGCGCGCGCTCCGACTATGTGAACGCGACGGACATTGCGGTCAATGGCGGAATGGACGCCATGCTCATGGACATGGTTCCGCGTCCCGGATTCAACGATACGACGAAGGGTGAGGCCTGAGATGAACACACTTGAACTGCAGGACGGCGCGCGTTGTGATGTCCTGATCGCGGGGGCCGGCGTATCGGGCCTGACGGCGGCGATCGTTGCGGCCAAACAGGGTCTGAAGGTCATCGTGGTCGAGAAGGCGCCGGTGTTTGGCGGCACGGCTGCGTTCTCGGGCGGCGTCCTCTGGATCCCGGGCAATCATGTGGCGCGCTCGGCGGGCATTCCCGATACGCGCGAAGAGGCACTGGCCTACATCGAGAACGAAACGGGCGCCAGCTTCGATCCGGAAATCATCAATGTCTTCCTGGATGCCGCCCCCGAGATGGCGGAATTCTTCGAGCGCGAGACCGAAGTCAAATTCGTCGCGACCCAGTACCCCGATTACCACCCGGACCAGATCGGAGCCGCGCAGGTGGGGCGCTCCATCCTGGCCAAGCCCTACGATATCCGGGCCTTGGGGCCTGAGATGAAGCGTCTGAGATCCCCGCTCAAGACGATCACCTTCATCGGCATGATGTTCAATTCATCAAGTCCGGACATCAAACACTTCTTCAATGCGACGAAGTCGCTGACGTCGTTCATCTACGTGGCCAAGCGCCTGGCCAAGCACCTGAAGGAACTGGCGCTCTATCATCGCGGCGTCAACGTCACCAGTGGCAACGCGCTGATGGCGCGGCTCGCGAAGTCGGCCTTGGATCTGGGGATTCCCATTTATACCGAGTCCCCCGTCATCCGATTGCTCGAGGCCTCGCAGCGCGTCACGGGTGCGGTCGTGCGCGCGCCGGGCGGCGAAGTCCGGATATTTGCGGACCGCGCAGTCGTGCTGGCGGCGGGCGGCTTCCCGCACGATGAAGAGCGTCTTCGGCAGGTCTATCCGCATGTCCATCGCGGCGGCCATCACTTGTCTCCCACACCGCTCGAAAACACCGGGGATGGCGTGCGGTTGGCTGAACAGCGGGGCGCTGCGCTGCGCCTGGACTTTCCGAATGCCTCCGCCTGGATACCGGTTTCCCGCGTACCCTTCGGGAAGGGGGAGTACGGCATCTTTCCGCATCTGATAGACCGCTATAAACCTGGCGTGATCGGCGTCAACCGGAACGGCAAGCGCTTCACCAACGAGTCCAACTCCTACCACGACGTCGGCCAGGCCATGATCCAGGCCTGCGAAGGACAGAACGACACGGCCATGTGGCTCATCTGCGATCACAACACCATTCGCAAATATGGTCTCGGATATGCCAAGCCGGCACCCGTCCCGCTGGGGCCCATGCTCAAGCGCGGTTATCTGAACAAGGGCCGTACCTTGCGGGAACTTGCGCAATCCACAGGCATCGATGCCCAGGCTCTGGAGGAGACCGTGAAGGCCTACAACGCCTCCGCAATCAATGGAGAAGATCCGGAATTCCATCGCGGCTCCACGGCATTCAACCGTTACCTGGGTGATGCCGAACACGAACCCAACCCCTGCGTGGCCCCCATCCTGCACGGTCCTTTCTATGCACTGAAGCTGGTGATGGGCGACCTGGGGACTTTCGATGGAATTCGCACGTCGATCAATGGGGAAGTGCTGGATCAGCAGTCCGAGCCCATCCCCGGGCTGTATGCGGTCGGCAACGACCGGGCCAGCATCTTCGGCGGCCACTACATTGCGGCCGGCATCACGCTGGGTCCGAATATGACCTTCAGTTATCTCACGGCCCGGCACATTGCCGCCGCGCAGGCCTGAACGGTTGCCAGGATACGAGACACGACATGCATATCGATGATTCACTCGCCTTGATCGATCACCGCATCTACACGATTGCCTTGCGCAAGATGCCGGACTTCCTGGAGGTTTTCAACAACCTCGCCATGCCGATCCTGCGTGAGACACTGGGCAATCCGGTCGGCCTCTACACCAGCACCGTGGGTCCCCTGAATCAGTTCGTCCACCTGTGGGCCTACAAGGATCTGGCCGATTACCAGGAGCGCTGCCATCGCCGGGATACGCACCCGGACTTTCCGGCTTATCTGGCAGCTTCCGGCCATCTGATCGTGGCCCAGGAGACCCGGCTGCTGTCGCGCGCCGAACTGCTCTACCAGCCGGGAGGCAGCCAATGACCCGGGAAGCGTCCTGCGTGGCGCTGGTCACCGGGGGCGCGGCCGGAATCGGCCACGCGACGGCTCGCGCCTTGGCGGCAACCGGCCACAGGGTGTGCCTGCTCGATCTCGATGGCGGGCTGGCCCGGCAAAGGGCGCAGGAACTGGGGGGCGCTCATTTGGGACTGGCCTGCGATGTCGCTGGCGAAGCCGATGTCAAAGCGGCCGTCGCCCAGGTCATGGACGCCTGCGGCCGGATCGATGTGCTGGTGAACAACGCCGGGATCGGCGACCAGGCCGTTCCGACCCTGAGGCAATCAGTGGATCACTTCGACAAGGTCCTGGACATCCACCTGCGCGGAACGTTCCTGATGAGCCGCGAGGTGGCCGGGATCATGATCGCCAATGGCGGCGGGGCCATCGTGAACCTGTGCTCGATCAGTGCGCTGGCGGCCATCCCCGGGCGAAACGCATATTCAGCCGCGAAAGCGGGGATCGCCGCCATGACCCGCACCATGGCGTGCGAGTGGGCACGTTCGGGTGTGCGGGTCAACGCAGTCGCGCCCGGTTATGTCCGGACGGAGCTGGTGCAAAAGCTGGAAGCCGATGGCGCGCTGAACACGGAGCGCATTGCAGCTCATACACCGCTCGGACGTTTGGCCAAGCCAGAGGAAATCGCCGCGGTGATTGCGTTCCTGGCCTCGGACCAGGCCAGCTATGTCACCGGAGCCACGATACACGCGGATGGCGGCTGGCTCGCGTTCGGGGCGCCTGACGAAACCCTGCTTGGCCAGGTCACCTGACCTTCTGCGAGACCAACTGACCATGTTAACCGTCAATATTATCAACGGCCTCGTGTACGGCGCGCTGCTCGCGATCGTCGCTTCCGGCCTCGCCTTGATCTATGGCCTCAGGCGCGTCGTCAATTTTGCGCATGGCTCGCTCTACATGCTGGGCGCCTACATTGGGTACACGGCTGCTGCGTATACCAATTTCTGGGCTGCACTCGTCATTGCAAGCGTCGCCATGTTCCTGATTGGCGCATTGCTGGATCGCTATGGCCTGCGGCTCCTGCAGAACTACGACCCGCTGAGCATCATCCTGGTGACGTTCGGGTTGCTGCTGATTGTCGAAGATCTGGTCCAGACGTTCTGGGGGAAGGGCAATCTCTCGCTGGCCGAGCCAGTCCTGCTGAGCCACTCGATCAGCTTCATGGGAGTCACGTTGCCAGCCTATCGGCTTGCCGTCGTCTTGGTGGGCGTCCTGGTCGCCATCGGACTGACGCTGTGGCTTCAGCGGACGCGGATGGGCCTGTTCGTGCGCGCATCGAGCACGGACCCGACCACCACTGCCATGCAGGGCGTCAACACCGACAGGCTCAGTGCCTTCGTGGTCGGCCTCGGCACGGCGCTCGCGGGATTTGCCGGTGTCGTGACGGCCCCATTCCTGTCGCTTTCGCCCACCATGGGCAGCAACGTACTGATCGACTCCTTCATGGTTGTCGTCATTGGCGGACTGGGCAGCCTCCCCGGGGCGTTTCTCGCCGCCTTGGTGCTGGGACAGGTCCAGACGCTGGGCGCAGTGTATCTGCCTGACGTGTCCGCCTTGCTTCCTTTCATCCTGATGATTGCCATCCTTATCTGGAGGCCGGCGGGTATCGCTGGGAATCGCACATGAATGCATGGACCCGTTCCAGTCGGTTATTGCCGATGACGGCAGGCGGCATCGTACTGATCCTGCTTGCGAGCCAGCTTGTGGGTTCGGCCACAACGCTCTCCGTTCTTACGCAGGCCGCCATATTCGGGATTTTTGCTTGCGGCGTTGGCGTGCTTTTGAAGCAGAACGGCATGGTGAGCTTCGGTCACGCCGCCTTTTTTGGCCTGAGCGCGTACTTCGTGGCCGTCTGCCTGCAGGATACCGGTTTGTCGGCCGAGCTCATTATTTTCCTCAGTCTGGCGGCCACCGCGGTATTCGCCTTCATCCTGGCATTGGTCATCGTGAGGGTGCCGGGGATCGCGTTTGCGATGCTGACGCTCGCCTTCGGGCAGCTGTTCTATCAGCTCGCGCTGAAGTCCCGCAATCTGACCGGGGGCGCCGACGGCATCAGCATCGACTGGCCGGACACCCTGTTTGGTGTGCCTGTCGCCACGCTCCTGGATAACCACGTCATTTTCGCCATCAGTGGCGTCATCCTGGTCCTCGTCCTGGCCGTACTGGTCTGTGTGCACCGCAGCCGCTTCGGCAGCACCACTGAAGCGATCCGGGACAACCCGGAGCGCGCCGCTTTCATCGGCATCAGCCCGACACTCCCGCGCGCCCTGATCTTCACGTTATCAGCGGTCATCACGGCAATCGCCGGCATCCTGGCGTCATTCAATTCGGGCTTCATCTCCCCGGATAGTCTCCATTGGAGCGTTTCCGGCACCGTGCTCATGATGGTCGTCGTCGGTGGCTACTGGTCTGTCACGGGCCCGGCTCTCGGGGCCGTGGTCTATGTGGTTGCCAAGGATCTGATTGGCGATCTGTCCACGCACTGGCTGTCGCTCTTCGGTCTCATGCTGATCGTGATCGTCGTGTTCACGGACAACGGTCTGAGCGGTGCCTTGCGCGCACTGGCGTCTCGCCATGCCGGGGCGAACCCAAACCCTCAAGCGAGAAGATCATGACGAGTTCCAGCGCGATTCTAGAAGTGGCCGACGTCGCGATCCACTATGGCGGCGTCAAGGCAGTGGACGGTGTGTCGTTCAGCTTGAAGCGGGGCGAGATCCACGGCCTGATCGGCCCAAACGGCGCCGGCAAATCCACGGTGATCGACGCCATCAGCGGAAGGCGGAAACTGACGCGCGGCGGTATCCGCCTGTCCGGATGGGACATTACGAATTGCAGCGTCATCGAACGGCGCAGGCGGGGATTGGCTCGCTCCTTTCAGCGGACCAGCGTTTTCCCGAACATGACGGTCTCGTCGCAGATCAATCTGGCAGCCCACAAGGTGGGGGCCAAAGCCCCCGAACAGGACATGCAGCGGGTGATGGACCAGCTCGATTTGTCCGCCGTGGCCCATGCCGCCGCCAAGAACTTGGGCTATGGCCAGCAGCGCCGCCTGGATCTCGCGCTGGCCCTGGTGGGGCGTCCGGCCGTGCTGTTGCTCGACGAGCCCATGGCAGGCCTTTCGCCTCAGGAGTCCGCCGATCTGGCATCGCACCTGCTCAGGCTCACTGCCGACTGGGGTGTTTCCATCCTGCTGGTCGAGCATGATACCGACACCCTGTTCAGCATCTCGAATGGTGTCACGGTCTTCGAACTGGGGCGCATCATTGCGAGCGGTTCCCCGGAAGAGGTCAGGGCCCACCCCCGCGTGCGCGAAGCCTATCTTGGGAGTGCCGCATGAACACGCTTCTGAATATGGACGACGTACACGCCTATTACGGTGCGGCGCACATCCTGCAGGGCATGAGTCTGCGTGTCGACGAAGGGGAGCGGGTTGCGCTGATCGGACGAAACGGGGTCGGCAAGACGACCACCGTCAATGCGCTCATGGGCCTTGCCCGGGTCGGCGCCGGCCAGATCCGCTTGGGCGGCACCGTCGTGCGCAAAGCCATGCCTTATACGCCGGCCCAGTTGCGGGTGGCGATCGTCCCGCAGGGGCGATGCATCATCGCCAATCTCACCATCGAGGAAAACCTGATGCTGGGGTCGGCCGTCCGCAACCAGGGGCCGTGGAATCTGAGCGAAGTCTATCGGCTGTTCCCCATCCTGAAAGAACGCGCCCGGACGCCCGGTACGGCGCTGTCGGGCGGCCAGCAGCAGATGCTGGCCATCGGCCGCTCTCTAATGGCCAACCCCAGGCTCATGATCCTGGACGAGCCGACGGAAGGGCTTGCTCCGGTCGTCGTCGATCAGCTGGCCGACACATTGAACCTGGTCACGAACCAGGGCACCGCCATCCTGTTGATCGAGCAGAACCTCGGGCTGGTGACTCGGACAACCTCCCGCTATTACGCCGTTGAGAAAGGCCGTGTCTCGGCCAGTGGAACGGTGGATCCTGGCAACTCCGCAGCACTTCACTCGCACATTGCAGTCTGACATCCCCGAAAGGAGACAACCTCATGAAGTCCAATTCCATCAAACGCTCGCTCGTGGCC
>DATNAI010000027.1:0-2704 GCA_035572875.1 Castellaniella sp.
GCCTTGACATGTGAATCGACCAGAAACAGACCCAACCCAAGATGTCCATCCGATTCCCGCGCTCCCGTGCCCCGGTAAAAGGGCTGAAACAGGTGCGGGAGATGTTCGGGAGCGATTCCCGGTCCATCGTCTTTTACCACGATTTCGGTCGATCCGTTGTGGGCCTGGGCATAGACTTCAACCGTCCCTCCCGGATGGTTGTACTCGATGGCGTTTCCCACGAGGTTCAAGACCACGCTCCGAAGTCGGCCCGGTTCAGCCAGAACCGGAAGGCTGCCATTCGCGGAAGGTACCACGCGGACCTGCTTCTCGGCTGCCAGGGAATTGGCAAGATTTGCGCATTGCCGAACCATGAGTCCGGCATCCACTGGCTCCAACTGCTCATCGGCCAAGGCTCCCTCGGCTCGAATCTGGCGGAGCAGCGCCTGCACCAGCAGCCGCAGGTGGACGGCTTCGGACAGGCAGACCTGCAAGGTTTCGGTCAATTCCTCTGCCGGCCTCGGCCGCTTCAGCGCCACCTCCATGCTCGTGATCATCGCCGCGACCGGGGTACGCAGTTCGTGAGACGCGTCCGCCAGGAATCGCCGGCGCTGCTCGAAGGCCTTTTGCAGGCGTTCGAGCATTTCATTCAATCGGCCCGCCATCGGGCGAAGCTCTACCGGAAGCTCGGTCGATTCGATCCGCCGGTCGAGTTTCGATTCATCAATCACGCCAATGGCGTCTGCCGTTTGCTGAAGCGGACGCAGGGAGATTCGGGCGAGCCGGGCGGCAATCAGGGCTGCCAGACCGCCCGCGATGATGCCGGAGACGATCAATGACAGCGCCAATTCCTGCAGGATCCGAATGTAGTTATCGGCGGGCGCGTCGTACGGCACCAGCGCGGGAATGCCGAGCTGCCTGAAGACGATCTGTCGCCGCCACCCGTCCGACAGGTGTACCCACCCGCGCGACACGGGTTCGGGATCGGGGATCGACGCTTGTCCGTGGGGGAGGGTGATTGTTTCGCCGTGCGAGTTCTTCACGACAAGCCGGTCATTGTCCTTCCCCGCCAGCTTGAATCGGGCACGTTCGATGATGCTCTCATCCAGGCCGTTGAGCAGAACGAATCGCGCGCTGAACCACGCGCCCAGGCCTGCGACGATGATCGCGGACCAGACGGTCAGCAGAATCGTGATGGCAATTCGGCGCGTCATGGCTCGGCGGAAAGGACGTATCCCAATCCGCGGCGGGTGTGGATCAGCTTCACCTCGAACTCCCGATCCACCTTGTTCCGCAGATACCCGATGTAAACGTCAACGACATTGCTGCTGGCCTCGTCGGCCTGGTCGTAGAGGTGGTCCCAGATCTCGGCTCGGCTGACCACCTGACCCTCGCGATGAGCCAGGTACTCCAGAAGGGCGTATTCCTTGGCGCTGAGCGGAATCAGCTTCCCGGCGCGATGGACCTGCTTGCCGGCGGTGTCGATCTCCAGGTCGGCTACCCGAAGCAGCGGCGATTTCTGATCATGTCCCCGACGAACCAGCGCCCGGACCCGCGCGACCAGTTCCTCCCAAGCAAAGGGCTTGACGAGGTAATCGTCGGCCCCGAGGTTCAGCCCCTTGACGCGGTCTTCCACCGCATCTCGCGCGGTCAGCATCAGCACCGGGGATTTGATGCCGGCACGCCGCAGGTGTTGCAAAACTGACCACCCGTCGCGGCCTGGCAACATGACGTCCAGCACCACGCAGTCGTAAGGGTTATGCCGTGCCAGTTGCAGGGCTTCCTCGCCGTCCCCAGTCAGATCGACGGCGAACCCTTCCTCCCGTAGCCCGTTGGCGATCGATCGCGCCAGCGGAGCGTGATCTTCAGCGACCAGAATTCTCATAGTCCCAACCAGCGCGAAGTGGGCGCGCACTGTCACCGGCTCAATATGACTGGATTGAGCACGTCCTGACCAAAGGCATCCTCGTCCATCGGCCCGGCGGCGCCATCGATCCGGACCACGTTCATCATGTGGACTTCATGCCAATCGGGAAGCGTCTCGTACGCCAGGACCGCGTCGCCGCGGAGCTTGTCCGTCCGTTTCTTCCCGCCCAGGCTCACACTCGGATCGGAACTGCTGCTTCGCCAGTCGTAGCTGGAGCCCACCTGCTGCCAGATCTCGGAGTCGGCGGGACAGCGAAAGACATCGGTGTGGCCGCCCACATATTTCTGAATCATGCTTTCCCAGGATTGGCCCTGAAGCTGAGGGACGGGGAAATAGTTGTTGTTCTCCATGCAGTAGAAGTTGAACGCGTCATGGATCTGATGGAGGTGGTAAAGACACTCGACCCCCTGGGCTTGTTTGCGGGCATGCGAGAAGGTCGCCAGCACCAGGCTCAGGAGCACGACGATAATCCCCAGCACAATCAGCAGTTCGATCAGCGTGAACCCGCCAACCCGTACGGCCAGCGACCCCCATCGCCTGGCGCGCGGGGGGACGTCGTTGCAGTGACCGATCGGGCTGACGTGCATGCTTCCGCTATCGCTGACGAACCACCGACTTTTGTGGCGCTCGCCGGCTGGCCACCGGGTACCTCAGAATCGGCGGTCGGACCGCTCCATCTTCCTCATATTGTAGCAGATGTCCACGCTTGGCAGCAGACTCTGCGTCCCGGCCTTAGCGACGTTCGAGGGCGATCGGCGCGACGATTGGAACAACGTTCCGGACCGCGGCGTGTGGAGC
>DATNAI010000028.1:0-2913 GCA_035572875.1 Castellaniella sp.
GGCACGTAGTAGGCGAGGAGCGACATGATCACCGGCGCCAGGCAGATGGCCAGGATGGCAAAGACGGGGCCGCGGGAGCGTTGACGGGGTGCTGCTGGGGTCATGGAGTCGTAATGTCTGTAGGGTCTGTAGGGGACGAAGGGCGGCGCGGCCGCCAGATGCGCCAGGCCATGTAGACGGCCGCCGCCCATGCAAGGGTGGCGAAGCTGAGCCATTGTCCCGCGTAGTTGTAGTTCTGGCCGGCGTTGATCGATGGGCCCGGCCATTCCTGGGTGAGTCCCGCGTCATGGGCAGGATCCTGTTCCAGTACGACGGGAAGCAGAGTCAGCCCGGTGGCGCGCTGAAGGTCCGATAATGCCAGATTCTGGACGCGCGGGGGCTGCCCGCCGGCGGGCGGCCAGACAGAGGGCAGCGCCGTGTCGAGGTGACCCGTGAGGCTGCCTATATCGAACATGCGCGGGACGTGACTGAGCATGGTGCCCTGGACGGTGACCGGTCCGCTGGCCGCTCGCAGATCGGGCATCGGGGCTGGAGCTTCTTGCCGGGCTACCCAGCCGCGCAGCACCAGCAGGGCGGTGTGTGGCGCAGCCGTGAGCGCCAGCGGCGTGGCCACCCAGAACCCCGGCATCCCCTGGAGATTGCGGTTGTCCAGGAGTACAGTGAATTGATTGAGCCAATGGCCGCTGGCGACCGCCGGGTGCCAGTCCGGGCCTTGAGGATGCTCCGCATCGAGCGTGATGCGGGGTGCGACTCGCCCCGCCGCCATGGCAGCCGACAGGGCCTCGCGCTCACCCGCGCGCCGCAACTGCCAGCGTCCCGCCTGGAGGCAGATGGCCCCCAGCAGGATCAGCAGCACAATGGCCACCAGGGCCTTGATGTGCGAGCGGTTCAGAGATGTGGTCATGTGGGTCTGCGAATAGATTTCCAGGAAAAGTCCGTGAAAATCCTGATTATCGTCATGTTTCTGGGAGTGGTGGCCAGCCTGGCTTCCGCGTTGGTGTTCCTGATGGAAGACCATGGCACCCGCGATCGCATGGCTTGGGCGCTGACCTGGCGGATCGGATTGTCCGTCCTGCTCGTGCTGTTCCTGTTGGTGGCGCACAGCCTGGGATGGATTGATTCTACAGGGTTGCCGGTGCGTTAGGCATCGCGGGCACCCCAGGACCTGCCACCGGGCAGGCGTCCGGGTCCAGCGGAATGCGTGGCCCGAGCGAGGCGCACACCGCCGCGGCAGTCAGGCTGTCGCGGCGGAAGGATTTGCAGCTCGGGCCCCACATGGAGCGAATTCACATCCAGTAGACGAAGACGTACAGGCCCAGCCATACGACGTCCACGAAGTGCCAGTACCAGGCGGCACCCTCGAAGCCGAAGTGGTGGGTGGACGTGAAGTCCCCACGTACGAGCCGCCACCAGATGACCGACAGCACGGTGGCGCCGATGATGACGTGGAAACCGTGAAAGCCCGTCAGCATGAAGAACAGCGCGCCGAACACGCCGGAAGTGAAGCGCAGGTTCAGCTCGGTATAGGCTTCATGGTATTCGTAGGCCTGGCAGGCTACGAAGGCAAAGCCCAGCAGGATTCCGACACCCAGCCAGAAAATGGTGCGCGAGCGATTGGCGCCGCGCAGGGCGTGGTGGGCGACGGTAACAGCGGCCGCCGAGGACAGCAGCAGGGCGGTGTTGATCGTAGGCAGCCAGAAGGGACTGACGGTCTTGAACGGCGCGATGGTGCCGGCCGGTCCGAGGTTGGGCCACGTGCCCGCGAAACCCGGCCACAACAGGGTCTGGGAGTCCAGCGTGCTGAGCCAGGGAGTGGAGACTTCGCGGGCGTACCAGAGTGCGCCAAAAAACGCGGAGAAGAACATGACCTCGGAGAAAATGAACCAAGTCATGCTCCAGCGGTAGGAGACGTCGATGCGCTTGCTGTTCAGGCCGCCCTCGGATTCATGGATGGCATCCCCGAACCATCCGTACAGCGTCAGCAGCATGCAGACGATGCCCGCGATGCACAGATAGGTCCCCACGGCATAGTCGTTGACCCAGAGAGCCGCCCCGAAGAGCGTCGCCAGCATGCTCAGGCTGCCCCGGATCGGGTAGACGGAGTGGGGCGGGACGTAATAGTAGGGCGCCTCTGCGGCGTGTGCCATCTGGCCCGTGGTCATAGTGTTCTCCTCATCAGTATCCAGCGCTAGGCCGTCACCAGGTGCACAGCCAACATCAACAACAATACGAAAATCAACCCCAGCAGCAGCCCTGCGCCGATGATGTGGACCGGGCGGATATGTGCCAGATCCTCTTCGTTGCCGGACCGTTTGCGCAATCCCAGGAATGCCCAGGCCGCCGTCCGGATCGAGCGTAGAAACGGGCTCGACCCCTTCAAGAACCGATTCCCCACAGGTTGGCGCGTACGAACGTCCATACCAGGATAGCCACTACAAAGATCACCAGGATCCATCCGGTACGACGGTTGCGCCGACGCTGTTCGGGAGTCTGCTTGAGGTCCATCAGTGGGCGCCCTCGATCACCAGCGGCGTACCGTCCAGGTCAGGCGGCGTGACGAAGGTGTGGTAGGGCGCAGGCGACGGCACGGTCCATTCCAGGCCTTCCGCGCCTTCCCAGGGGCAGGCGGGAGCCTTGGCGCCCTGGCCGCGCACGGCCTTCACGACCACATAAATGAGCACGAGCTGCGACAGCCCGAACCAGAAGGCGCCGATGGTGGCCACCTGGTGGAAGGTGGTGAACTGAGCCGCATAGTCGGCATAGCGACGCGGCATGCCGGCCAGCCCCAGGAAGTGCATGGGGAAGAACGCGATGTTGAAGGAGATCATGCTGGACCAGAAGTGCAGCTTGCCCAGGCGTTCGTCATACATGGTGCCAGTCCACTTCGGCATCCAGTAGTAGGCCGCCGCGAAC
>DATNAI010000029.1:0-7143 GCA_035572875.1 Castellaniella sp.
CAAAGGAAAAGCCGCATTTCAGGCATCGATGAGGAGGCCTGGGCCTTTGACAGGCCTTGGCGTTCGATTCCAGTCCCGCGGTGGCACCTTCGATGGATGCGTCATGCAGATATCGTACGGAGGCTAAAACAGGTGTTATCGATTGTCGGCGGAGTTTCTTGCAGCGAATACACGAAGCATTTGAAGCATCCAGTGTCATGAGGTCTTGCCGTATGGCCATCGTTCGGGCCCTGACACGCCGTAGTGACATCCAATAACCAGTCGTCGGAGACAGGATATGAGACAAGCAGGCAACACAACAGGCACATTCCGGGCATCGGCCGCAGCGCTTTGCGTGTGCGCCGCAACGGCGTTTACGGCGGCCACGCCGGCACAGGCGAAAGGTGGCCAGATCAACGTCATGCTGTTCGCCGGCCCGATCGCCAGCTTCACGCAGCAGAACCTGCCCGATTTCGAGAAGGCAAGCGGCATCAAGGTGAACCTGACGATCATCGGCGGCGAGGTGATCAACAACAAGACGTCGACGGAGCTGCTCGGATCAGGAACTTCGTTTGACGTGATCAGCATTCGCGGCGATTCCATGCCGTTCTACGGCACCAAGGGTGTGCTGGCGGATGTCACGCCATACCTGAAGGATGCGAAACTGACGCCGGCCGAATACGACCTCAAGAGCATCCCCGATGCGCTGCTGAATTTCTACCGCTGGAATGACAAGCAGGTGGGAATGCCCTGGCAGGTTGCGTCCTACATCACGTACTACCGCAAGGATTTGCTGGACGCCGCTGGCCTGAAGCAGCCGCCCAAGACGGCCGAAGAGTATCGCAGCTATGCGCAGAAGCTCAACGCGCCGCCCAATGTCTACGGGACAGGCCTGACGATGAAGAAGAGCCATAACCTCACCTCCGAGTACTTCCAGTGGCTGTCCACCTTCGGCGGCGGCGTGATCGATGCCAACGGCAAGGTGATTCTCGACAGCCCCGAGGCGCGCCAGGCCCTCGAGTACTACGTCAGCCTGCGCAAATCCGCGCCGGAAGACGTGACGAACTGGGCTTACGAGCGACTCACGACGGGTCTCTCGCAGGGCGAGGTCGCCATGGCGGTGCAGTGGACCGACACCGCTGCCGTCATGCTGGAGCCCAAGCAGTCCAAGGTTGCCGGCAAGATGTCGTTCACGGCCGCGCCGGTCGCCAAAGTGCCGGCGGCCGTGATCGGCGGGTGGGGTCTCACCATTCCGGCGAGTTCACACAACAAGGAAGATGCCTTCAGATTCATCCGTTGGGCGACCGGCCCCGCGATGTCGCGCAAGGTGGCCGACCTGGGCGGCACGCCGTTTCGCACGAGCTTGTTGAGGGACAAGGACCTGTCGGCAAAATTCCCCTGGTTCAGCGCGCAGGCCGATGCTGAGGAGGTTGCCATGCCACGCCCGCGCACGCCGGCCTGGCCCGCGATCGACGATGCCATGTCCACCATCCTTGCGCGCGTCGTGACGGGTGGGCTGACGGTCGAACAGGGCGTCACGCAGATGGCCGATGCCGCCAAAAAGCAGATCGGCAACTGAGCCACACCCGTTCCCAGGCTGTTCCGGTTCGCCGCAGCGGCTTGGGCGGGCAGCGCGCCCATCCCCCGCTGAGGATCGGGAATCGCCGGATGGCGCCCGGCGGACATTGGATAGTACGCTCATGGCGCAGTTCAGCCTCTTGCGCCAGATCCCCTGATACGGAGAGAAGACACATGCACGACGGCGACATCGAACGCAAGCCACCGTGGCGTCGGCGGGCGTTTCCCTATGTGCTTATCTTTCCTGGCCTTGTCTACATCGCCGCCACGACGCTTGTGCCCCTCGTCTACTCGTTCTGGACGAGCCTCACCTTCAATCGCGCGACGTCGGTCCAGGCGCCGCACTTCAACGGGATCCAGAACTACATCGATGTGCTGAGTGATTCCAGCTTCTGGAACGCGCTCAGGGTCACGGCGATCTATACGGGGGCGACGGTTGCGGCCGAGATGATCCTCGGCACCGCCCTCGCGCTGCTCGTGGTCAGGCTCACGCGCGGCCGCAAGCTGGTGCGGCTGCTGCTCATCATCCCGTTCAGCGTGCCGCCGGTGGTGATCGGGCTCATGTACCTGCTGATCATGGACCGCAGCTACGGCATCCTCAATTACCTGCTCGGTCTCGTGGGTGTTTCACCCATCTCGTGGCTCAGCAGCCCGGACGTTGCAATCTGGGCCATCATCGGTGTCGACCTGTGGCAGTGGACTCCCTTCGTCATCATTTCGGCGGTCGCGGCGCTCGAATCCATGCCGGGCGACGTGATCGACGCCGCATCGATCGATGGCGCCAGTTCGATGCAAATGGTGCGCTGGGTCGTGCTGCCGCTCATCAAGCCCGTCCTGCTCGTCGTGGCGCTGACGCGTGCCCTGACGTCGCTCAAAGTCTTCGACGTGATTTTCGTTTTGACCAATGGCGGTCCGGGCAGAGCCACCGAGACGCTCAGCTACATGGTCTATGTGGATGCATTCCAGCGCTTTGATTTTGGCCGTGGGGCCGCTGTGTCCTGGCTGCTCATTCTCATCGCGATGGTGGTTGCGATTCCCATGGTGCGCTCTGTGCTGCGCAGCGACGTTGCATGAACAGGACTCAACTGCAAATGAACGATTCCGAGGAGGCGCGCCGATGCTGTCCATCAGCCTGAAGGCCTTTCGGCGCAGGATTCCTCTGGCCGTGATCTGCATCGCGCTGGTGCTTGCGCTTGCGCCCGTCGTCTGGTTCTTGCTCACGTCGCTCAAGGATCGGAGCGAGACCTTCCAGATTCCTCCCGCGTGGTTCTTCACGCCCACGCTTGACCACTACAAGAACGTGATGGGCTTGGGCGGCAAGCTCACCTCCCTCTACCAGGCCGGCAGGATCGACAATTTCTTCGACGCGGGAATCAACAGCATCGTGATCGCAGTCGGCTCCACGCTGCTGTCCACCTTCCTGGGCACCATCGCCGCGTTCGGTTTTGCGCGCTTTCGCATCAAGTGGGAAAACGCGCTGCTCGCCGCGTACCTGCTCATCCGCATGGTTCCCGCCGTCTCTCTGGTGCTGCCGCTTTACCGTCTCTTCGGCTTCCTGGGCCTGAATGACACTTATGCCGGGATGATCATCGCGGAGAGCACCTTCCAGGTTCCCTTCGTTGTCTGGATGATGACCGGCTTCATCCGGCAGGTGCCCGCTTCCCTTGAAGAAAGCGGCATGATCGATGGCCTGGGACGATTCGGCGCCATGATGCGCATCACGCTGCCGCTGATCAGCTCGGGCCTGTTCGCGACAGTGATCTTCAACTTCGTGCAGGCCTGGAACGATTTCCTTTATCCCCTGGTTCTGACATCGCAGCGCACGCAGACGCTCCCTGTCACCATCATCGGGTTCATCGCGGACGGCAACATCTTCTGGGGTGAGATGGCGGCTGCCGGCATCCTCGTCGTGCTGCCCGTTCTCCTGTTCTCCATGCTGGCGCAACGTTATGTGCTGGCAGGCGCCACTGCCGGCGCGGTCAAGGGGTAGAGCCCCGGGAGCAAATACAGACATGAGCACCACGGAATCACGCAATCCCTCGACGCACGATGCGGCGCCCGACACCCGGCCGCTGGCGGGCGTGCGCGTCATCGACTTCACGCAGGTTCTCGCCGGCCCCTATTGCACGCGATTGCTGGCGGACATGGGCGCCGAAGTGATCAAGGTCGAGTCCCCGTCCGGGGACCCGTCGCGAGTGCTGCCGCCGCAACTGGGTCCCGGCCACAGCGGCTACTTCGCCTGGCTCAACGCCGGCAAGAAAAGCATCGTGGCCGACCTGCGCAACGAGGCCGACGTGGCACGGCTGCGCGACCTGATTGCCCAGGCGGACGTGGTGGTCGAAAACATGCGCCCGGGGAGCCTGTCTGCCAAAGGGCTGGGGTTTGAAGACCTTCGCAAGCTGAACCCGCAGATCATCATGTGCTCGATTTCGGCATTCGGGAACAGCGGCGCGTTGGCCGGACAGGCGGGGCAGGGCATTATCGCCGAAGGCATGGCCGGCGTCATCGACATGAATGGCGAGGCGGACGGGCAGCCGTTGCCGCTGGGCGTCTCTCTGGCCGACGTGTCTTCCGGGGTTCACGCCTACGGCGCCGTGGTGACGGCGCTGTACAAGAAACTGAGCCAAGGCGGGGCCGGGGAGTACATCGACATCTCGCTGTTCGACTCGTGCCTGCCCTATCACGACATCGCGCTCATGCAGGTGTGTGTCGGAAATGGCGAGGTCGATCCGACACGCAATGGCAACGAACACCCGCAGGTGGTTCCCTATGGAGTCTATCAAGCGCCCGATGCGGCGTTCGTGCTGGCCGCCGGCACCGAAGTGCTGTGGGGCCGCCTCAGCCGCCTGCTGGATGATGCATTGGGGGCTTCCCCCGAAGATTTCAGCACCAATGCCCGGCGCATCCAGGCCCATGGCGCCGTGCGTCAGCGCATCGAAACCTGGTCGCGCGGCCTGGGGTCGGCGCGCAGGACGATCGAAGCCCTGAAGGCGGCAGGTGTTCCGGCGGGTCCCGTGGAACCCGTCAAGAACGTGCCGGGCAGCGAACTGGCCCGCTCACGCCGCTCTTTCGTCAGCCTGGAGGACCCTGACATGGGCCAGATCAGCGTTCTCGCCACCCCTTTCCGGTTTTCAGGCACGAATACCGAGCCGCGCACCCGCGCCCCGGAGCTGGGGGAACATACCGCCGAGATCACGGCGGCGCTCGCAAGGACGAAAGCATGACCTGCGCGACGAGATCCCGCAGTGGCCGGCTGCCGTTCGAGGATTCATTCATTCAGGTGAGAGTTCATGGCGATCGTTGAACTGAGACATGTCGGAAAGCGCTACCCGGGGGGCACGGCGCTCGCCGTGAGCGACTTCAACCTGGTCACGGAGGATGGGGAGTTCGTCGTGCTGGTAGGGCCATCGGGCTGCGGCAAATCGACGACCATGCGCATGATTGCGGGGCTGGAGGAGCATACGCATGGCGACATCCTCATCGACGGGATCAACGTCAATGGCGTCGAACCGAAGGACCGCGACATCGCGATGGTGTTCCAGAGTTATGCCCTATATCCGCACATGAGCGTGCGCGAGAACATGGGGTTTTCGCTCAAGCTGAAGAAATTCGCCAAGGCCGACATCAAGGAGCGCGTGGAAAAGGTCGCGCAAGTTCTCGGGATCGAAAAGCTGCTGGAGCGCAAGCCGCGCGAGCTCTCCGGGGGGCAACGCCAGCGCGTCGCACTCGGACGCGCGATCGTGCGTCAGCCGCAGGTCTTCCTGATGGATGAACCGCTCTCCAACCTGGACGCAAAGCTGCGCGTGGACATGCGCGCGGAGATCATCAAGCTGCACCGGACCCTGGGCGTCACCACCTTCTACGTGACGCACGATCAGACCGAGGCGATGACCATGGGGCAGCGCGTCGCCGTGATGCGCGACGGCCTGGTCCAACAGATCGATACCCCCAACAATCTGTACCAGCGGCCGGCCAATCGGTTTGTCGCGGGATTCATCGGGACGCCGTCCATGAATTTTCTCGAGACCACGCTGGACGGGGACAGGGCGCTGGGCGAGAACTTCTCGCTCATCCTGGATCAGGCCGGTTGCGCGGCCGCCAGGGATCATGCGCGGATCTGCGTCGGAATAAGGCCCGAGCACCTGCACCTGTCGAGGCGGGACGACCATTCTTGTCGCCTGACCGGCATCGTCGAAGTCATCGAGCCTCTGGGCGCCTTTACTCTGATGCAGGTGCGGGTGGGGAAGACCGTCATGACGGCCCAGATCGAGCCCGGCCGCCGGATCGCGATGGGCGACTCGGTGGCGGTTGCCTGCGGCGCCGACAAGCTGTACCTGTTCGACACGAAAGACGGTCTGCTCCTGAAGGGCATCGATCTTCAGGGCGACTCAGACCTTCCCTGGTGAACGCCGGCTGCGCCTATTGCTCGCCGCGTCGCTCGCGCATCGTGTCGAGCGCTTCGGGACTCTCGGCATCTTGGGCGTAGACGCGGTTGGCGAACACGTCCATTGTCTCGGCATTACGCGCCATGAGCGAGAAGTAGTGTTTGACGGAGCCGACGGCGCGCGGTGGCAGGGCGGCCAGCCTCTGCGCCTGGAACAGCGCCTTGTCGAGCACCGTCTGTTCCTCGCTGAGGATGTCGGCGAGCCCGATCGCAACCGCCTCGGCGCCATTGAATGGCTCCGCGCCGAACGCGATGCGTCGTGCCCGGGCAAGGCCGACCCGGTCCACGAGCGTGCTCAGGCCGAAGCCAGGTAGCCAGCCGAGCGACACTTCTGGCAGTCCCCAGCGCGCCCCCGGGGTAGTCACCACCAGATCGCATGATATTGCGAGCATCAGGCCACCACCCAGCGCGAAGCCATCGACGGCGGCAACGACCGGCTTGGACATCAGCGGAATGGAGCGTACGAATGCGCCCATTTCAAGATTCAGGCGGGAGACGGCGTCTCGATCGTCCCCCGAAAATTCCTTGAGGTCCGCTCCGGCGCAAAAGCCTTTGCCGGCGCCGCTGATCACGATCGACCGGACCGTCGTCTCGCCAGACAATTGCGTGAATGCGGCGACCAGCCCGCTGAGCAGCTCGGAGCCGAGCGCGTTGCGTCGTTCCGGCCGGTCAAGTGTCAGAATGGCCACGGATTCGCGGCGCTCGATGTGAACATAACGCATGAGCGTAGACCTCTATCGCTGTGCCGAGTGCAGGGCCTCAGGATACAGCATTTGCGCGGCTGGACCAGTCGCCGTTCGTCAATGCTGCGTTGGCGTAGGTAGCGGCGGCAGCGATCGCAAGTAGGCGATCAGGGCTTTCATGTCGGGTTCGCTGATGTTTCGGTACCAGTCGAAAGCCATGATTCGCGCCAGCGGCTGGCCGTTTTTGTCGACGCCTGTTCGGATCGCTGTTTCGATCTGTGCGTCGGTCCAGTTCCGCAAACCCTCGGCGTCAGGCGTCAGGTTGCGGGATACGGCCGCGACGCCGCCCGGCCCCGGGATGAGTTGTCCGCCCGCGCCCAGTTGGGCCATCACAAGCTGTCCGTGCGCATCGCGCGGTGTGTGGCAGTCCATGCAATGGCCGATTTGCGCCAGGTACCG
>DATNAI010000030.1:0-5870 GCA_035572875.1 Castellaniella sp.
TCGGATCCCATCGTTGCGATTGCCACGGCGCCAGGCCGTGGCGGGGTGGGTGTGATCCGCATTTCCGGTCCGGATCTGCGCGACTGGGCCGAAGGGCTGCTGGGCCGAGCTTTGACGGCGCGCCATGCGCATTTCCTGCCGTTTCGTTCGGTCAGCGGTGAGGTCCTGGACGAGGGGCTGGCGCTGTTTTTTCCGGGGCCGCATTCTTACACCGGTGAGTATGTGCTGGAGCTGCAGGGGCATGGCGGCCCGGCGGTCCTGCGGCGGGTGCTGGAGGACTGTCTGGCGCGTGGTGCCGACATCGGATTGCGCCTGGCCCGGCCGGGCGAATTCACGCAGCGGGCATTTCTGAATGGGCGCCTGGATCTGGCGCAGGCCGAGGCGGTGGCCGATCTGATCGAGGCCAGTTCCTCGGCGGCGGCGCGCAGCGCGATGGCGTCGCTGTCCGGCGCGTTCTCGGCCGAGATCGATGGGCTGAGCGAGCGCATCGTGAAGCTGCGGATGCTGGTCGAAGCCACGCTGGATTTCCCGGAAGAGGAAATCGACTTCCTGGAAAAGTACCAGGCCGCGGAGCGCCTGCGGGCTGTGATGGACAGCCTGGAGGGCGTGCTGCGCACGGCGCGCCAGGGCATGGTGCTGCGCGACGGCCTGCACGTGGTGTTGGCGGGCCAGCCCAACGTCGGCAAATCCAGTCTGCTGAACGCGCTGGCGGGCGATGACGTTGCCATCGTCACGCCGATCGCCGGCACCACCCGCGATCGCGTGGTGCAGCAGATCCAGATCGAGGGCGTTCCGCTGCACATCGTCGATACCGCTGGCCTGCGCGAGACGGACGACGCAGTCGAGCGCATCGGCATCGAGCGAAGCTGGGCCGAGATCGGGCGCGCCCAGGTCATCGTTCATCTGCAGGATGCCCGCCAGCCCGATGATCCGCTGGACGCGGACATCGTGCGGCGGCTGCCCGCGGGTGTCCCAGTGCTGAGGGTCTGGAACAAGGTGGATCTGCTGGCGCCGGGAGAACGGGGATCAGTCGCCGCCCTCGGCGACCCGATCGCGGCATCCGATACCGGGTCGGCGGCGCAGGCTGTGGACGGCTCCGCCAAGTTGCGACAGGGGGGGTCGGAACAGGAGGCATCTCCCGTTCTGATATCCGCCCACACGGGCGAGGGGCTGGACGCGCTGCGCGCCCGCCTGCTGGAGATCGCCGGCTGGACGCCGGGGGCGGAATCCCCGTGGCTGGCACGAGAACGCCATGTCCGCGCATTGGAAGAAGCCCGCAGCCACCTCGAGCTCGCGGCGGGGCACGCCGCCCATGGCGACCAGACCCTGGACCTGTTCGCCGAGGAGCTGCGCCTGGCCCACGAGGCGCTGTGCGAGATCACCGGCCAATTCACCAGCGATGATCTGCTGGGCGAGATTTTCTCGAGTTTTTGTATCGGGAAGTGATGTGAGGTGCGCGGATATCCACGGATGTCGCTGTTGCACGGATAGCGTGTTCTTCGGGCACTCCGCGGTCCAGTGACGGAATTGTGTGCCGCGCGGCGAGCGTATCGCTAGTCGATCTCCAGAATGGCCGCTTGTAGTAGGTCACTCGGTAGTTTTTGTCGTCAGAGGTAGTTGTCAACCATTGGTTTACGACTGCCTTCCTCCGGCTGCGGCATTACTGATCCGTTTTCCTCTTCAACAGCTTCTTCTTCGCTGATTCGATCTGCTGGATGCTGTTGTCCGGCACGGGCAGGCTTTCCGGCATGGTGCCTCCCAGTTCCTTGATGGTTTGGCGTACCTTGCGGCCCACGTCGAAGTGAGTCTGGTTGGCTTGCCCAGCGGGCTGTCCACGCCGGCATCCTTCGCGACAGCGGCAAGGTGCTTGTTGTGCAGTGCCAGCTCGTTGCGGATAGCGAGGCGCTTGTCATCCTCGGACAATTGTGCGAATTTCACATCGTCGGACAGTTCCTGACGACGAGTCTGGATGGCGAAGTAGGTCTGCCCGTTGGCGATGACGGCCTTGGAAGGGTCGCCGTTTTGCACGATCAGGTAACAGGCATAGCGTGACAGGCGTAGGTCGTCGACCTCACGGCGGGCACCGGAGCCGATCTCGACCATTTTGCGCGAGTCCGCAAAATGGTTGGCTACGGACTGTCCACTCATGCGGCAGGCCTCCTGCGCTTTTTCCAGGACAGGCAGGAAGTTGCGCCATTGCGGATAGTCGAGTACAGGGGCAAGGTCGCGTGCCAACCAGTATTCGTTGTCTCCTTCGTCAAGATGGCGAATACCTTCGAAGGTAGTGTCGTGTTGTTTTTCGATCTTCTTGCCGGTCATGTCCCGTATCCTTGTGAGGAAAGCCTGCGCCAGACACTCTAGGCCATGGCACGCTCTGGTGACCTGAGATCAGGTGGCATAGAGTCGCATTAAATCGGAAAGGATCCGGTTTAACAAGCGATCGCCAAATTGTCCCCGGAACGCTCTGACATCCACCCTCCGGCCGCGCGCTACACTCAACCGTTGCAGATGCAGCGCCAAAGCGGGCCAATGACGACACTCCCCACGCCGACTCCGGTTTCTTCACCCGACGATTACGTACGACCCACTCTGTTGCTGGTGCTGACCGTGGCCCTGGTCGGTGTCTTTGCGTTCATCCAGGTCTATTCCGTACAGTCCATCCTGCCCGAATTGCAGCGCGACCTGCATGCTTCGGTGGTGCAAGTGGGTAACTCCGTGGGAATGACGGTGCTCGCGGTCGCACTGATATCGCCTTTTGTCGGCATGTTGTCCGACGTGGTGGGGCGCAAGTGGCTGATCGTGGGATCGGTGTTCGCATTGGCGATTCCCACGGCTTTGATCACCCAGGTGCAGACGGTGCAGGGGCTCCTCATCCTGCGGTTCCTGCAGGGGCTGGCGGTGCCGGGAGTCTCGGTCGTCATCATCGCCTACATCGGCGAGGAATTCCGAGGCGCGCCCATGGTGCGCGTCATGACCATT
Organism: Castellaniella sp.; assembly: GCA_035572875.1. Taxonomy (GTDB): domain Bacteria; phylum Pseudomonadota; class Gammaproteobacteria; order Burkholderiales; family Burkholderiaceae_B; genus Castellaniella. The sequence goes on from DATNAI010000030.1 coordinate 2,980, forward strand.
TACGTGGCCGGGTCCGTGCTGGGCGGGTTCCTGGGGCGCTTCCTGATGGGGCATCTGACCGAATTCATGGCCTGGCGGGCCGCTTTCGGGGTGATGGCCGCGCTGAACCTGGCGGGGGCGGTGGTGGTGTGGCGCGGCTTGCCCGCGTCGCGCCATTTCGTAGCCAAGCGCGGCATCGCCAGCAGCTTGAGCACGCTGGGCCAGCTGCTGCGCAATCCCTCGTTGCAGGCGGCCTGCGCGCTGGGGTTCACCGTGCTGTTTGCCCTGGTGGGCCTGTTCACGTTCGTCAACCTGCACCTCGCGGCGGCTCCCTATCATTTCAGTTCCGGGGCACTGGCCAATATCTTTGTCGTGTACCTGCTGGGGGTGGCAATCACGCCCATGGCGGGGCGCCTGATTCCGCGATTCGGGGTGCGCCGCACGGTGCTGGTGGCGGTGGGGACCTCCGCCTTCGGCGTCCTGCTGACGCTGGTGCAGCCGGCCTGGGGCATCGTGGTGGCGTTGGCGGTTGCGGCCTGCGGGGTGTTCATCACGCAGTCGGCCACCATGAGTTTCATCGCTTATCGCATCACCAGCGGGCGCTCATTGGCGAGCGGCCTGTATTACGCGGCCTACTATTGCGGCGGGTTTTCCGGCGCGTGGGTGGGCGGGATTGCCTACACGCTGGGAGCCTGGCCGGCAACGGTTGCCACCTTGATCGCCACGCAGGCGATCGGCTGGTGGGTGGCCTGGCGGTTCATGCCCAGGACGGTGCCGGCGGTGCGTTAGCGTCAGCGGTCCGGGCGTTTCGAGCGTGGCCGAGCCGGTGGCTGTGTGCAGGTTCTCTGATTGGTTTGGTGGAGCGACGTGATGACAGACTCGACGGAAAAGGCGAAATCCATGAATCCCCCCGATCACTTCTCCTCGGTCGCGCGCGCGTATGCGCAGGCGCGGCCGCATTATCCGCCCGAGCTGTTCGAGTGGCTCGCCACCTTGAGTACCGGGCACGCGCTGGCCTGGGATTGCGGGGCCGGCAGCGGCCAGGCCTCGATCGCGCTGGCGCGCCATTTTGATCGTATCGCGGCCACGGACCTGAGTGCGGCCCAGATCGCACAGGCGGCGGCCCACCCCGCGGTCACCTATCGTGTGGCGCCGGCCGAGGCCAGCGGGCTCGGGAGCGGAACCGTGGATCTGGTGGCGGTCGCCCAGGCGCTGCACTGGTTCGACCATGCGCGGTTTTTTGCCGAAGTCGCGCGTGTGCTGGCACCCGGGGGAGCTTTCGCAGCCTGGACCTATGGCACCCTGTCGGTGGAAGACGAGCCGGTGAATGGCCTGATCCAGACGTATTACCACGAGACGGTGGGGCCCTACTGGCCGCCGGAACGCCGCCATGTGGAAGACGGTTATCGCTCGATTCCGTTTCCGTTCACCCGCATTGACGCGCCCCTGTTCCGGATGGCGCTGGACTGGACGTTGCCGGAGCTGTTGGCCTATTTCCGGAGCTGGTCGGCGACTGCTCGCTACGTCCGCGATCGTGGCCAGGATCCAGTGGTGCCGTTTGGCGAGCAGTTGAGTCGGGTGTGGGGCGACGCGGATGTCCCCCGCCGCATCGTTTGGCCGCTGACCGTGTTGGCGGGGCGGCCACGGTCATGATAAAAAACCAGACTTCCGCCTCTCGCTTCGGGGCGCCGTGACGCTGTCCGCACCGCCGGATACCCTGGTCACCGTTCATTCGAGCAAGCATGCCTCTCTCCATCCACAGTCTGTACAGTTATCCGGTGAAGTCCTGCGCGGGGATCGCGCATTCGAAGATCGCCCTCACGGAGGCCGGCCTGGAGTATGACCGGCACTGGGTCATCGTGGATGCCCAGGGCGTCTTCATGACACAGCGTCAGTACCCGCGCATGGTGCTGGTTCGTCCCGAACCCGTGGCGGACGGCCTGTGGTTGCGGGCGCCGGGTCGATCGGACTGCTTCGTTCCGCTGCCGGCGGTGGATGCGCCGGCTGTGCCAGTCGCCATCTTCGGCACGGAGACGCTGGGCGCCGATCAGGGCGATGAGGCGGCGCGCTGGCTGAGCGCCTTTCTGGGGCTTCCGTGCCGGCTGCTGCATGTCCATCCGCAGGCTCATCGCCCCGCCAGTCCGAAGCATGTGACGCACTGGCTGGCACAGCATCCGGATTGGCCGCTGGCATTCTCGCCGCCTGGCCGGCACGAGTTTGGCTTTGCCGACGGCTTTCCCTTCCTGGTCGTCAACCTGAACTCGCTGCGGGAGTTGAACGGACAACTGGCGGCACAGGATTTCGCGCCGGTGGACGTGATCCGCTTCCGTCCCAACATTGTGCTGGAGGGTCTGGAGCCCTACGACGAGGACCATCTGGCCGGGTTTCGGACGGGTGGGCTGGGGTTTGCCTTCGTCAAGCCGTGCGCCCGCTGCCCCATCCCGAATGTCGATCCGCACACTGGCGGGACCGCGCCGGAGCCCGGCCGCACGCTCGCGCAGCATCGGCAGTTCCCCCAAGGCGTGCTGTTCGGGGTGAACGCCATCGTGTCGCTGCCGCAGGAAACCGCCTGGCTGGCGGTGGGTGATTCCATCGAGCCCGAATACGACTTTGGCGCCGCCGTCTGAGCGGAACCCCACTGTGCCAGTGGCTCCGGCATGCCCGGGCCGCTCACGCAATCGCGCGGGGCCGATCAGTAAAGCTCAAGCTGGACGGGCCGGTGGAGCGCGTCCTGTGGGTCTCCGATGGGCTCCAGTTTGCTGACGCGCACACCCAGCAGGCGCAGGCGCCGGTCCAGCGTCACCCGCTTCAGGCATTGACCGGCCGCCCGGTGGATGGCTTCCGCGTCCGCCACCGGCGCGTCCAGTGTCAGATCCCGCGTGACGATGTGGAAGTCGTCGAAGCGCAGCTTG
>DATNAI010000031.1:0-5036 GCA_035572875.1 Castellaniella sp.
TGGTGACTGTCACCGGACTCGCCCAGAGCACTTTGTATCGACAGCTGGCGGCCTTGCGCCGTTGGGGCTTCGTGGTCGGGCGCCATAACGTGTTTTCGCCCGGGCCGATGTGCGTGCCGCTGGCTCGCGGTTTCGATCAGGCGTCTCTTCTCACTCTGGAGGCACAGGCGGAACTGGAGGCTCTCTCTGGCGCCACCGAGGAATCCGTCGGTCTCATGGTGGCGGTCAAGCACCAGGTCGTATGCCTGGACATGGTGGAAAGCTCTCATCCGCTGAGATGCTCCTTCGTGAAGGGGCGCATGCTCCCCTTGCATAAAGGCGCGACGGCAAAGGCGTTGCTGGCGTTCATGCCGCCCGCTCAGCGACGCGCCAGTCTGCACGCGCTCGCGCCGGAAACTGCGCTTGACAGTGTCGCCCGCGCTGAACTGGTACGCCAGCTACAGCTCGTGCAGGCGCAGGGTTACGCGGTGTCCGACAGCGAGGTCGATGCCGGAATCTGGGGCGTGAGTGCCCCGCTCTATCAACAGCCGGGCGATGTCGCGATCGCCGTCATCACCCTGATGGCGCCCAGCTCGCGCGCAAAAGGCCAGGAAAAACGATTCATCGACATGACTGTGCGCGGGGCAGCGCGCATTTCATCGCGGCTGCAATGCTGCTAACCCACCAGACCGCCCACCAGGAGACTCACCATGAAATTCCGCAATGCGCTGTTCACCGGCCTGATGGCTGCCTCGATGACGATATTCTCAGGGGTCGGGCACGCGGCATCAGACACCATCCGGATCGTGACCGACGCCACCTTTCCGCCCATGGAAATGACAGTTGATGGAAAGCGAACCGGTTTTGATATTGAACTGACCGAGGCGCTGGCCAAGGCCATGGGCAAGCGGATCGCCTGGACCGATATCGATTTCAAGGGCTTGATCCCCGCCGTCCTCTCCGGCCGGGCAGACGCGGCAGTGTCCGCGATCTACATCACGCCGGAACGCAAGAAGGCCGTGGATTTCACGGACTCTTACTATGCGGGCGGTCTCGTCGTATTGACCAAGAAGGACAGCTCGGTCAAGACGCTGAAGGATCTGGACGGCAAGCGCGTCACGGTCCAGGTCGGCACCAAGTCGGTCAATTACCTGCAAGAGCATTACCCGCTCGTTCATCGCGTGGAGGTCGAGAAGAACCAGGAGATGTTCAACCTGGTTGACATTGGCCGCGCGGACGCCGCTGTCACCGGCAAGCCGGCTGCCAAGCTGTTCGCCCAGAAAAACCCAAGCTTCACTGTCCTGGATGAGCAGATCACGACCGAGGAATACGGGATCGCGATCAGCAAGCAGGAGCCCAAGCTGACACAGGCATTCAATGCCGCGCTGAAGGCCATCAAGGCGGACGGCACCTACCAGAAATTGGTCGAGAAGTGGTTCGAGGGCAAGAAATAATGAATTTCGACTTCACTCCGGCGCTCGTCGGTTGGGAAGATCTTCTCAGGGGCACACTGGTCACGGTCGAAGTGACGGTGTGCGCCTTGATCCTTTCTTGTGGCCTGGGCCTGCTGATCGGCATCGGTCGACTGAACCCCAGCCGCAAGGTCCCATACAAGATTTGCAGCATCTATCTGTCGTGTTTTCGCGGCACGCCGCTTCTCGTTCAGCTGTTCATCTGGTTTTTTGGCCTGCCGCGCTTCGGGATTCTGCTTCCCGCCTTCATGTGTGGCGTGCTGGGCATGGGAATGTACTCGGCATCCTACGTCTCCGAGGTTGTCCGGGGTGCCATCCAGTCCGTGGACAAAGGGCAGCGCGAAGCGGCACGGTCGCTGGGGATGTCATCGACCCAGGCGATGATGAAGATCATCTTGCCTCAGGCGTTCGTGCGCATGATTCCCCCGCTGGGCAATGAATTCATTGCATTGATCAAGAATTCCGCGCTCGTGTCGCTGGTCACCATTCACGATGTCATGCATGAAGGCCAGAAGATCATCAGTGTCTCGTACCGCTCGCTGGAGGTCTACGTGGTGATCGCGGTGATTTACTGGATTCTGACGAGCGCCACGTCATGGATCCTGCGCCGGATCGAGTTGCGACTGCAGGCGGGGGGAATGGTCCAATGACAAGCACTGATGCCATGATCAAGATCCGCCAGCTGCACAAGGCATACGGCGACAATGCGGTGCTGAAAGGAATCGACCTGGAGGTTGACCGGTCTCAAGTCGTGGTTGTCATCGGCCCCAGCGGTTCCGGCAAAAGTACGCTGCTGCGTTGCTGCAACGGCCTGGAGGTCGCTCAGCGCGGCAGCATCCAGATCTGTGGCGAACAACTCGTCCACGATGGTCGGCTCATGCCCGAGAAGTCGTTGAATCATTTGCGCACCCGCGTCGGGATGGTGTTCCAGTCATTCAATCTCTTTCCGCACCTGACCGTCCTGGAAAACGTGACGGTTGCACCCCGGACCCTGCGCGGGACGCCCGCGGCGCGCGCCAGTGAAATCGGAATGGAGTTGTTGGCCAAGGTCGGTCTCACGAACAAGGCAGAGTCCATGCCCAACAGCCTGTCGGGAGGGCAGAAGCAGCGCGTGGCCATCGCCCGCGCGCTCGCCATGGAACCGGAGGTCATGCTGTTCGACGAACCGACCTCTGCTCTGGACCCCGAATTGGTCGGCGAGGTCCTGCAGGTCATGAAAGTGTTGGCGAAGGAAGGGATGACCATGATGGTGGTCACCCATGAAATGGGTTTCGCGCGCGAGATGGCCGATACGGTCGTCGTCATGGATTATGGCCGCGTCATCGAAGCGGACAGGCCCGATGTGATCTTCGGCCACCCCACGCACGAGCGCACGCGTTCGTTCCTGCAGGCGGTATTGAGCAAGGGACCCATGGAGGAAAGGAGTTGATGGATACAACGATCTGGACGGGGCGTGATGATTCCGCAGAGGGCGGCGATACGCGGCGCCTCTATCACATTGTCCAATGTGGGGAAGAGGGCTATGGCCACGGTGATGCGGTGCTGCTGGGTTTTGCAAGCGACGCCGGCGTATTGCGCAACCATGGCAGACCGGGCGCAAGGAAGGGGCCGCTTGCCATCCGCCGCATGCTGGCGAATCTGCCCGCGCGCGATCTGCAACGGTTCTGGGACGCCGGGGACGTCACGTGCGAGGGCGACGGACTGGAGGCCGCGCAGTCGGCACAAGCGCTCAAGGTCGCGCGCGTGCTGGATGCGGGGGCGCGTCCGGTCACGTTGGGGGGCGGCCATGAAGTCGCCTGGTCCAGCTTTCAGGGGCTGGCCCTCCACGTGACGAACCGGTCCGTCAAGCCCCGGATTCTGGTCGTCAATCTTGATGCGCATTTCGATCTTCGAACCAGTCGACCCGGGTCGTCCGGCACGTCGTTCGACCAGATTCTGGAGTGGGGACGCCAGCATGACTACCCCGTCCACTATGCCTGTTTTGGTATATCGCCCATTGGCAATACCCAGGGCTTGTTTGATCATGCACAGTCGCTCGGAGCGACCTACGTCGAAGACAGCCAGATGCAGGAGCGGCATCTGGATGCGAGACTGAAGCAGCTGGCCGACCTGGTCGCGCAGGCGGACGTGGTCTATTTCACGATTGACCTCGATGTCCTGCCTGCGGGCGTGGCTCCAGGCGTCTCCGCACCGGCCACCTTGGGCGTGCCCTTGAGCGTGGTCGAGGCTTGCCTGCAGGCGGTCAAATCCAGCGGCAAGCTGCGTCTGGCGGACATCGCGGAGATGAATCCCCAGCAAGATGCCGACAGTCGGACGGCTCGCGTGGCGGCGCGGCTGGCGTGGCAGTTGCTCCGGCCCGCGGCATGAGCCAGCGCGACTGCGATGTGTCGCCAGCCGCCCCCCGCGCTAGCTAGTGCGGACCTCGATCCGGCGTGGCCGCGCTTCTTCGCGGCGCGGGATCGTCAGCTTCAGCACGCCATCCGACAGGCTGGCATCTATTTTTGATGTGTCCAGATCGGCTGCGAGCGAGAACGCCCGCGCGAAGTGAGGCTGACGAACTTCCGCATGCTGCAAGCGCAATCCTGTGGGCGTCGACACCGTCGCTTCGGCCTCGATGTACAAGGTGCTCTCGGATACTCTTATATTGAGCCCGTCCTTTGCGACGCCCGGCAGATCCGCCAGCAGTGTCACATTCTGGCTATCCTCGAAGATATCGACGGGCGGCGTCAATGTGATTCGACGCCTCGTCTGGTCGTCTGTCTGTTGGCTGAGCGCCGATTCGTTCTTCGTGGCCAGTTCCGCTGTGTTGCTCATGATGTCCTCCTGAGTTCCGTGACGGTTTTACTGAATCGTGATGGCGCGGGGCTTGGAGGCCTCGGCCTTCTTGATGCTGATCGACAGGCAGCCGTTGACGTATTGGGCCGTGATCTTGTCGGGATCCGCGGTTTGGGGCAATTCGATCACCCGGCGAAATGTGCCGGTGAAGCGTTCCCGAGCGTAGACCCGGGCGTCTTCGCTGGCTTGGGGCTCTTCTGTCTTGCGCTCCCCACTGATGATCAGCAGCCGTTTGTCGACAGATACGTCAAAGCTCTCGGCGTTGATGCCCGGAGCGAACGCGACGATCTCGATCGAGTCGTCCGTCGATCCGATATTGATTTGCGGAAAGGTGCTGAATCGCCCGGAGCGTATGCTGGACGGAAAGCCGCCGAACAAACCTGTCATCTGCTGTTGCAGGCGGTTGAACTCATTGAAAAGGTCGTTTTCGGAAAAGATGTCACTCATGGTCAGTTCTCCCTCGAAAGGCAGGAAGACGAACCGGCCTACGCAAGCCTCGATCCGCCTGCCGCCTGCGATCGATAGATCGACGCGCGGGACGGTGGACCGAGAACTGGCCGTACGTCTGCCTGGAGCAAGTTGAAGATAAGGGCCGCTGGGAGTTTTTCAAGGGTAGCGGCGTATTCCGACAGGCCGTGAAGAGCGGCGAACGCTTACACGTGTGGAGGGGAAGGAAGATAGCGCGCCAGCCCCCGGCCGCCGTTACGCATGAGCCGATCATGATTCCATCGCAGCACGGGAATCACCAAC
>DATNAI010000032.1:0-3959 GCA_035572875.1 Castellaniella sp.
AAACTTCGCAATCACTGTATATCACGGATCCGGCGACCGGGGCCGCAGGCACGAGTTTTGCTGCCGAAATGATGTAACGGAGCAAGTACGGGCTGGGCGGAGTGGATTGCGGGCCCGTCACGACGAGCGGGCGCAACATGACAACAAGCCCCGACCCGCGTCGTCTATGGCGAAGAGGAACATCCCATGCGCACCCCTGCGAGCATTGCCCAACATCCCATCCACCCAATGCTGGTGGTTTTCCCGATCGGCTTGTGGATTTTCTCGCTCATCTGCGACGTGATCAGCACAGGGGCCAGCACGCCCGCGACGTGGCAGACGGTAGCGTTCTATACCATGGTGGGCGGAACGGTCGGCGCGTTGTGTGCCGCCATCCCGGGGCTCGTGGATCTCGTCTCGCTCAAAGCCGTCCCCTCGGTTCAGAAGCTTGCGGTAGCCCACATGGTCATCAACCTCGTCGCCGTGGTCCTCTATATCATCAATATCTGGATCCGAAGCGGCCACCCCACGACCATGAAGGTGCCTCTCACCTTGTCCATCATCGGCGTCGTGCTGATTGCCGTATCCGGCTGGATCGGAGGCCAGATGGTGCATGTTCATGGCGTCGGCGTGAGTACGCGCGAATAGCCGCGAGAGTGATATCACATCCGGGCCGGGCGAGAGTGACGTCCATGTGAACGCCATCGCCCAGCCCCTCGCCACCTAAACAAGTTCGGGCGTAAGGATGGCGCCCTGGCGCTCGAGTTGATTCTGCAGCGCCCCGATTGGCACGGAACGGATATCATTGTCCGCCTGGCTCAGGCTCAGTGCCGCGCCAAGCCCAGCGGCCTCTCCCATCGCGAAACATATACCCCCCGCACGAGCCGACGATTGCGCCAGATGGGTGGCCGAGAGGTTACGGCCCGCCACCAGGAGATTATCGAAGCCCTTCACCAGAAGGGTTCCCCAGGACAGACCATAATATTCGCCATCCGGAAGGAATTCCCAATGGGTGCCCTGTCCCCTGCCATGGACCTCCAGAGGCCAGCTGGTGCAGGCGATACGATCGTCGGGCTTGCGGCAACCGCGCACATCTTCTTCCGTCAGGACACTATCTCCCCCAATCATCCGTGTCTCGCGAATGCCGAGTTTGGCACCGATATCCACCACTCGCGCATGCTCAAAACCTGGCACGTACTTGCGAAACACCTCTTCATATAGCCATATCTGCCGGCGTCCTTCACGCTCGGCTTCACTCAGCTGTCCCGGATCGACCAAATTGAACGGGGAGCCATCTGCCGCCCCGAGTTTCGTGACATTCAAATGGACCAGGCCAGGAACTGGATTGACGTGAAACCCGACGGCCGTTCGCGGCAGCACGTAGCCATCCGCCACGGCCTGTTCAAGTCGCTCCCGAATCAGGGGGCGCGTCAATCGCTCCGCTTGCTGCTGGTCCACATTGGCCAGCCGGAACATTGCCGAACCGTACTGAGTCTCGCCATGATCGCCCAGGGCAAATGCCGCACCAGCCCTGACCGCCACATCCCCATCTCCCGAACAATCGATGACGACCTTCGGCACAATGGCGCCCCGACCGCCCTTGTTCTCTATCAGCACTGCGCGCACACGACCGTCATCAGCCTGGACATCGACGGCAAACGTGTTCAGCAGCACCTTGACGCCATGGGCTTGCAGCAACTCATCCGCTACCAGGCGCAGGACAACCGCATCATAGGGAACACCGATGATCTTGCCATGGCGCCGTGGCGCCAGCAACGCCTCACGGTGCCTGAGACGATCCTCCAGATCCAGATAGAGGCCCCCGACGGTACGTCCAAGCCTTTCATCGTCGATGATTGCGTGGGTTCCGCAAAATCCGCCCAAGGTGGTCAGCGCCAGTGTTCCACCGCAACTTCCATGGGAATCGATCAGCAAGGTGTCGGCTCCGGCACGCGCCGCGGCGCACGCCGCCATCATCCCGGCGGCACCCGCCCCCACGACCAGAACATCAGGTCGAGCCCGCACCGGCACATCACGTGCTGCCTCGTGTATCGTATTTTTCATGTCACCCTTCCAGTCAAACCACCGATTCATCAACTTGAGCCCTGCACGCGTCGAACCCGTCAGAACCCCGCCCCATAAACCTCGTTCGCCGACTGCATTGACAGCAGGCCCTCTCGGACGTCAGCCCGAACACTTCCCTGGTCGCGCTCATTCGGCACCCCATAGCCAGCGCCGCCACCCAGGAAAATTTCGACGACGTCATCCTTGCGGAGCTCAAATGAATCCTTGGAGCCGATGCGGATGCGCTGCTCGCCGCGATGAATCTGGCAGTATCCGGGCACGCCATGCGTCCCGCCCATCAGGCCATTCGGTCGCAGGCGGAAGCGATCCGAGTAGATCGCGAGCTTGACCCCGTCCTTCAGAATTTTGTAGTGTCGACTGAATCCCGCCCCACCCCGGAATCGTCCATGCCCAAAGGACTCCGATTCAAGCTGATAGGCCGAGACCCTGAAATAGTCATATTCCATGTCCATCACTTCAATCGGCGTGTTGGAGCAATTCGAGAGCGGCGAATCGACGGCATCACATCCGTCATGAACGGCAGAAGCGCCGTAACCGCCGCCCAGCACCTCCAGGCTCACCCTGAACTTCCTGTTTTCCTGCGTCGACAGGCAAATCGCCGTCGTGGTATCGAAACCTTGCGCAATCACACGATCGGGCACGGCGGCGCTCAAGGCCCGCATGATCGCGCCAAATGCACGGTAGCTGCCTTCGAGACGGGCGCGCACCGGCATCGGGAATTGCGGGTTGAGAATGCTGCCAAGTGGCGCCGAAATGTGGATCGGACGGTTCACGCCCTCATTGAACGGAATTTCCGAACTGGTCACGATGGATTTGATGCAACTCAGTACCGCCGCATAAGTGGACGACAGCGGGACGTTCACGTTGCGGGGAACCTGCGCACAGGTTCCCTCGAAATCCACATACACGTCCTCACCCTTGACTTCGACCTTGACCTTGATTTCCAGGGGTTCATCAGTCACGCCATCATCGTCGATTGCATCTTCTCCGTAATACACGCCGTCCGGTATCTGTGAAATGGCGGAACGCATGCGTCGCTCGGTATAGTTGATGAATTCATCCATGACCTCGCAAACGGATTCCGCACCATATTTCTCACAGAGCTGCCGGATACGGGTAACCCCGACAGCATTGGCCGCGTGCTGTGCGTTGAAATCTCCAAGCGTGAGGTCCGGGACACGCACATTCGCCATCAGCAGACGCTCGAAAGGGCCACCATTCCAGTCTCGATCGATGTTGTAGCGCGACGGGGGTATGCGCAGGCCTTCCTGAAAAATATCAGTGGCCTCACTGTCCAGCCCCGCGCTCCCCCCGCCAAGATCCAGGTGATGCGCCACGCTGGCGCTGAAACCAACGACTTGCCCCTCGAAAAATATGGGCGTGTAAATAAAGACATCCGGAAGATGCTGGCCGCCGTTATACGGATCATTGCTGATCAGAAAATCTCCTTCCTGCAAGGTGTCAGCGGGAAAGAGATCGAGGCAGGGCTGGATGGTCCTCCCGATTGGCCCCAGCTGTATGGGTATCAGGTCCGCCTGCGCGATGACGCGTCCGGAGCTGTCCAGCAGCGCGGCCCCACCGTCCCTTGCCTCCCTCAATATGGTCGAATATGCCGACCGAACCAGCTTGGCTCCCATCTCGCTGGCGACCGCATGCATCGCCTGACTGATTATTGCGTAATCAATGGGTGAGACTTTCATGTCCGGACCTTCCCGAGAATCAGATTTTCATTCGAATCAATACGGCCGCTCCAGCCGGGTCCGATCGCAATGGATGCGGTTTCCCCGTAGATGATGGCGGGACCACATATCTCCTGATCCTGCGTGAGCGCGCCATCCGCGATGCGCCTGCATTCGATCCACCTGCCACCCAGATAAAGCCCGGCGGGGGGCAGT
>DATNAI010000033.1:0-10131 GCA_035572875.1 Castellaniella sp.
TCCAATGATGGCGTAACCGCGCGTGCCCAGCCCCGTGCCCAAGAAGATGTCGTGCACGTCGCGGCGCCGCACCGGCTGGTTATTGATGCTGTAGCTGCTCGCGCCATCGCGCGTCAATACGCGTCGTACCGCGATCTCGGCAAAAGTGGCCCACTGACCCGCCGCGCGGCCCAGATTGTTGTCGAAAACCAGTTCCACCGAAGCGCGTGCCGCCGCCTTGCGCTGGCCGGATCCGTTGAAGATCACGTCCTGCATGGAGGCGCCCCGCAGTTCCGAGGCCCGGGTCTCCCCTAGGACCCACCGCACGGCGTCGATGATGTTCGACTTTCCGCAGCCGTTGGGCCCCACCACGCCGACCAATTCACTGGGCGTGGGAATCACGGTCGGATCCACGAAAGACTTGAATCCGGCAAGTTTGATCTGCGTGAGGCGCACGGTAAGTTAGTGTCTCGTATGACCAGCGTATGATAACGCACCAGACTGGCGCCCCGATTCCCGAATCGGGTATTTCCCTTGCGGTGTCGGGGGTGGCAACCCGCTATACTGCAACTCTTTTTTACGGCCGCATCACAATGCCGCCGGGTCGTCCAACACCACGGGGTTCGCGATTTGAACAAGGGCTTCTTCATGGTCATGGCTGCGCAGGCTCTGTCCTCCGTTGCGGACAATGCCTTGCTCATCGCGGCCATCGGGCTGATCGCCGATCTCAGCGGCCCGGATTGGATGGCCCCCATGATGAAGTGGTGGTTCGCGCTGGCCTATGTGGTGCTCGCAGCCTTCGTGGGCGCATTCGCGGATTCCTTCCCCAAGGGGCGGGTAATGTTCGCCACCAACGCCCTGAAGACATTGGGCTGCCTCATGATGTTCAGCTACGGCGCGTTCGGCCTGGGGCATCTGCATCAGCTCATGCTGATCTTCATGGCCTACACCGTGGTGGGCGTAGGTGCAGCGGCGTACTCGCCCGCAAAATACGGCATCGTCACCGAGATGCTGCCGCCGGAGCTGCTGGTCAAGGGCAATAGCTGGATCGAAGGACTGACCGTGCTCTCGGTCATCGTCGGCACCGTGCTGGGCGGCGTGCTCATCAGCCCGCGCGTCTCGGTCTGGCTGATGTCCTTCGACTGGGTGGATGCCTTGGTCGACAACAGCGCGCAAAGCGCCATCCTGGTGATCGGGGTGGTCTACATCGCAGCCGCCATCTGCAACCTGCTCATCCCGGACACGCACGCCTTCTACCCCCGCCAGCAAACGCACCCGGCCGCGCTGATCCGGAATTTCCGGCACTACGTCCACGTCCTGTGGACGGACAAGCTGGGGCAAATTTCGCTGGCGGTCACCACACTGTTCTGGGGTGCCGGGGCCACCCTCCAATTCATCGTCATCGAATGGGGCGCCCAACACCTGGGCTATCGCCTGGACCAGGCCTCCATCCTGATGGGTGTGGCCGCCTTCGGGACTGTCATCGGGGCCGTCATGGCGGGCCGCGTGCCGCTGCGCAAGGCGCTGGTCGTGCTGCCGGTCGGAGTGGCCATGGGACTCGTGGTGCTGCTCATGCCCCTGGTGTACAACCCATGGGCCGTCTACGTGCTACTGCTGTTGATCGGCGCGCTGTCGGGCTTCTTCGTGGTCCCCATGAACGCCCTCCTGCAGCATCGCGGGCACGTCCTGCTGTCGGCGGGACACTCCATCGCCGTGCAAAACTTCAACGAGCAGCTCAATATCCTGCTGATGCTGGCCGCCTACAGCCTGATGCTATGGCTGGGGCTTCCCATCAACAGCATCATTGCGCTCTTTGGCATCCTGGTGGCGTGCCTGATGCTGGCCTTCATGCGCTGGAACCAGTTGAACCACCGGGCCAATCCGGATCTGGGCAAATTGATCGGCCAGACCACTCACGGAACGGCGCTGCACTGAGCGCACGCGGCGCCGGATCAGCTCCGGCCAGCAGCCCCCCGGATCATGCCTGCGCCGCTCGCACGGCCTGCCCAAAGGCCACCATGTCCCGCCACGCCTCTGGCTTGTCTGCCGAGCGGACCAGCAGCGACGCGGGATGGTGAGTCACCCACACTGGAACGGTGTGGCCATCCGGTCCGCTCCAGGTGTGTGGGCCGCCCCGCAAGGCGTCCAGTTCGCGGGTCGACCCCAGAATCGCCTGCGCGGCCGTCTTCCCCAGCGCCAGAATCCAGCGCGGCCGCACCTGCGCGATTTCCTGATGCAGATAAGGCAGACAGGCCGCGATTTCCCCGGCATCGGGCACCTGGCCACCGACCGCCCGGCACTTCACGACATTCGTCAGGTACGCCGAGTCCACCTCCGGCAAGCGGGCCGCTGCCATCATGGCCTGCAACAGAGTCCCAGGGTCGCCCTGAAAAGGCATCCCCGAGGCGTCATCCTCGATGCCCGGCTGCTCGCCCACGATGAAATACAGGGGATGGCTCCGTACCCCGGCGCCCGGGACCGCACGGCTGCGCTGGGCGTGCAATGGACAACGGGTGCAGACCTGGACCGCTTGCGACAGCGCATCGAGGTCGGCGGCCGCCAACGTGGCCATCTCTCCCGAAGCGGCGGCCGGCGCGCGATCCGGCACCGGCGAGCGCGACACCGGGGGACGCGCCTGCAGGGCTCGCGGCAGCGCCGGGCCGGTTTGCGGGGCGGCGCCCGTCCCAGGCGACACCCCGGGTGGCGCTCCATTGCCCACCGGCGGCGGGCCGGAAGATTCTCGGGCGTTCAGCCAGTGGGTGTCCGCCCCCAGCTCGGCTAGCCAGGCGAGCTGGAGCGGCGACAACAGTACGCGGGGTTTCATGGCGCCGCCTGCTCGAGTGACAGCGTCATGAGCCAGGCGTCTTCGCGCTTGCCCTGGCCTGCGGGGTAATAAGCCCTCCGCAATCCCACCTGCTTGAATCCGTGGCGGTGATAAAAATTGATGGCCTTTGCGTTGCTCGGCCGAACCTCGAGTGTGAGCGCGGCCAGCCCCGCTCGCTCGCAGTGGTCGATACAGTACTTCAGCAGCAGCGTTCCCACCCCATGGCGCTGGGCATCCGGGCGCACGCCGATCACCAGCAGGTGCGCCATGTCGGGCGCATCCAGCACCAGCGCAAAGCCCTGCATGCCTCCCATCCGCCGGACCACCCACCCATGCTGGCCCGCCGCCAGGCTGTCCAGGAAATTCTGGCGCGTCCAGGGAAATGACTGAACCTGGCGCTCGATGGCAGCGACCTCGTCCACGTCGGCAGGCGCCATGACATGGACGGTCAGCGCCTGGGTTTCCACGGCCGGATTCCCGCCCAAGCCCGTCAGACGTTCCTGGGTGGTATAAGCGACCTTGTCACGGACGTAAGCGGGCGTTGCGTATTGCGCGTCCGTTGCGCGGCCCGTCTCCCATGCCCGAGCCGCCAGACGCGCGATGGTCGAAGCCTGCGCCGTGGCCGGCCCGGCGGAGGACACCTGGCTCGCGCCCAAGCCTGTCAGTTCGTCGGCCAGGCCTTCGAATACGCCCGTCGCATCGCCATGGACCTGCCAGCCGCCGCCAGCCTGCATGTCCCAATGGGCCGACTCGGCCGTCACCCAGGCCGCCACATCGGCACGTGCGAGCAGCGCCGGTGCCTGCAGGGTGGACCACTCCGAACCCGCCGCTTGGTAGGCCGCCGCATAGATCTCGTTCATGCGGGCATCCTGGAGGACCACCTGGACGCCCGCGGCATCCTGACCAGCCCCCTGCACCGCGATCGCGCACAGGGAATCGATTGGGATCACCGGCAAGCCCAGAGCCACCGCCATGCCTTGCGCCACGCCGCAGGATACCCTCAGGCCGGTGAACCCCCCCGGGCCCTGGCCGAAAGCCACGGCGGACAGGTCGCGCGGGTGCAGGCCCGCCGCGGAGAGCAGCGCCTGGGCCATGGGCAGGATGTGCTCGGTATGCTCGCTGCGCCCGTCGTGCTGCTCGGCGCTCAGCCGCATGCGGCCAGCGACGCGCGACAACAGCGCCGCCCCGCACAAAGTGCTTGATGATTCAAACGCAAGAATGTGAAAATCGTCCATGGCCGATCATTTTAATGGAGGCCGGGACTCCCCGCCTCCGCGAAAAAGTCCACAGCACGCCGGCCGCCGCCATCCGGGCGGTTTGAAGATTCCGCGCTGCGGGCAGAGCATTGCGGGCGTTTGCACGGAACCATTCCGCGCCGCGCCCCTCCAATGTTTTTTATGTAATTTGTTGTGATAAGCACTGGTGCCCCCTCCTTGTCCCTGTTACATTTTTCGCATGAACACTCAAAATCAGACCCTGACACGCAAAATCCTGATCGTCGATGACGACCCCAGGCTGCGCGATCTGCTCCGCCGCTATCTGTCCGAACAAGGTTTCAACGTCTACGTTGCCGAAGATGCGAAGGAAATGGCCAAACTCTGGCAGCGCGAACATTTCGATCTGCTGGTGCTTGACCTGATGCTTCCCGGCGAGGACGGTCTGTCCATTTGCCGCCGCCTGCGCGGCAACCATGACAACACCCCCATCATCATGCTCACGGCGAAGGCCGAGGAAATCGACCGCATCGTCGGGCTGGAAATGGGCGCGGACGACTACCTGACCAAGCCCTTCAACCCGCGCGAATTGCTGGCCCGGGTCAACGCCATCCTGCGGCGCCGGGGGGCCGACGAACACCCGGGCGCTCCCAGCCAGGAAAACGAGTCCATCGAGTTTGGTCCTTACGTCCTGAACCTGTCCACCCGCACGCTGACCCGCAACACGGAATCCGTGCCAATCACCACCGGCGAGTTCTCCGTCCTGAAGGTCTTCGCCCGCCATCCGAAAGTTCCGCTCTCGCGCGACAAGCTCATGGAACTCGCCCGCGGCCGCGAATACGAGGCGTTCGACCGCAGCCTGGACGTCCAGATTTCGCGCCTGCGCAAACTCATCGAGCCCAACCCGTCCAAGCCCGTCTTCATCCAGACGGTCTGGGGCCTGGGCTACGTGTTCGTCCCTGACGGCGGTCAGTAACCCCTCTGTCGCCCGCGGGTCCGGACCCGCGGGCCGTTTTCATGACGACGTCCACGAAACGATCGGGCCGAAGTTTCCGGCCCCGGCTGGGGCTGTTCAGCCGTTCCTTTCTGTTGATTGCATCGCTGATGCTGGTCAGTCTGGGCGCCTGGCTGCAGGTGGTCTTCAACATCGAGGAAAGTCCGCGCGCCGCCCAGATGGCGCAACGTGTCGCTTCCACCGTCAGCATCACGCGCTCGGCGCTGGTGTATGCGCCGCCCCAGGTGCGGCCCGCGCTGCTGCTGGACCTCGCGACCAAGGAAAGCCTGCGGGTACAGCCGCGCGAACCCGGCGATGTCCTCGAGCCAATGCCACATACCGCCTACTGGGACCGGGTGTCGAAAGAGATACAGAACCGCTTGGGCGGGCAGACCGTGATGATGTGGTCCGTGAATCAGGCGCCCGGCATCTGGATCAGCTTCCACATCGACCAGGACCACTACTGGCTGGTATTCGACCGCGATCAGTTGCGCCTGACTACCGGCCGCGAATGGCTGGGCTGGATCAGCGCCTCGCTGCTGCTGGCCCTGCTGGGCGCCGCCATCAGCGTCCGCTTCATCAACCAGCCGCTGGCCAAACTCGCCAGGGTCACCCAGCAGCTCACCCGGGGCGAGATGCCCACCCCTTTGCCTGAAAAGGGACCGACCGAAATCCGCGACCTGAACACCGCTTTCAACCGGATGGCGCGCGATCTGCGCCAGAATGAAGCGGACCGCGAACTCATGCTGGCTGGCATTTCGCACGACCTGCGCACGCCGCTGGCGCGCATGCGGCTGGAAATCGAGATGAGCCACATGACGGACGAGGCCCGCCAGGCGATCGACGAGGACCTGGCGCAGATCAACCACAGCATCGGGCAACTCATGGAATACGCGCGCCCGGCCGGGCAGGTCCCCGAGGCCGGTATCGATGTCTCGCGCGTGCTGCAAGACTTGCTCGAACGCGAGCGCAGCCACACCGAATCCCTGGGCGGGGAGCTCAAGACCGACATCGCACCGGGCCTGCAGGCCCGCATCAGCGCCAATGATCTGAAGCGCATCGTCAGCAATCTGATCGAGAACGCGCGCCGCTACGGCCGCAGCGCCAGCGACGACCGCGTCCACATCGCGCTGAATGCCTACCAGATCGGCAACCTGCTGCGCATCGACGTTCAGGACCAGGGGGCAGGCATCCCGCACGCCGACATCCAGCGGCTGCTACGCCCGTTCGCGCGGGGCGAAACCGCCCGCACCGGTGTCAGCGGGGCGGGGCTGGGCCTGGCGATCGTTGAACGGCTGCTTGGCCAGGTCGGCGGCAAGTTCGAACTCATTTCAAGACCTTCCCAAGGACTGCTGGCACGCATCGAAATCCCCAAGATCAAGGCCCGGCCGGCCGACAGACCCATGGCGTAGAATGGGGTCGTCGGTCGCACGGACCGATGCCACCTTAGGAGTCCCGATGAAGACCATAGGCGACAAGCTCGAGGCCTTCCGTGTCACCGGCGTCAAACCCGGATTCAATGAACACGAGGAAAACGGCGTCTCGGCTTTCGAAGACATCACGGAATCATCCTTCCCCGGAAAGTGGAAGGTCATCTACTTCTACCCCAAGGACTTCACGCGAGTCTGCCCGACCGAAATCGTGGGGTTCAATGCGCTCGCGGAAGACTTCGAGGAGCGCGACACGGTCCTCATGGGGGGGTCCACGGACAACGAATTCGTCAAGCTCGCCTGGCGGCGCGACAGCCCGGAACTGAGCCGGCTGAACCATTACCAGTTCAGCGACACGCCGGGGGCCCTCATCGACCAATTGGGCATCCGCGACCGCACGGCCGGCGTGGCACTACGCGCGACCTTCATCGTGGATCCCGACAACGTCATCCAGCATGTGTCGGTCAACAGCCTGAAAGTCGGACGCAGCCCCGCCGAACCCCTGCGGATCCTCGACGGTTTGCTGACGGACGGACTGTGCGCCTGCAACCGGGCCATTGGCGGCGACACGCTCTGACGGGGCCACCGCTCAGCCGCGCGCCAGCAACACCACGGCGTCGGCGGCGATGCCTTCGCCCCGGCCCACGGGGCCCAGCCCCTCGCCCGTCTTGGCCTTGACGTTCACGTCGACGGGTTGGATTCCAAGATCGGCCGCAATGCAGGCTGCCATGGCATCCGCGTAGGGTGCCAGCCGGGGGGCCTGCGCGTGCACGGTGGCATCCACGTTCACCGCTGCCCATCCCGCATCGTGCGCCAAGCGCGCCGCTTCCCGCAGGAACATACGGCTGTCGGCGCCTGCCCAGCGGGGATCCCGGTCCGGGAAATGGCGCCCGATGTCTCCCAGGCCCGCAGCGCCCAGTACCGCGTCCGTGATGGCATGCAGCAGCACGTCCGCATCCGAGTGGCCCACCAGACCATGCGTATGGGGAATCGTCACGCCCCCGATGATCAGGGGCCGGCCTTCGGCCAGACGGTGCAGATCCTGGCCCTGTCCCACCCGAAAGGGTGCCGTGTTCGTCATGGCCGGTCTCCCACCGCATAGCGCTCAAACCAGGCGAAGTCTTCTGGCCAGGTGAGCTTGAAATTTTCGCGTGCTCCCCGCACCAGCAAAGGTGCCCGGCCAGACCCCGCCGTCCGTTCCACCGCCGACGCCTCGTCCGTGACCGCGGCGTCGCCTTGGCTGCTCTCCAACGCCGCCAGCAGCTCGGCCGCCGGAAACATCTGCGGCGTCTGCGCCAACCACAGGGACTCGCGTGAATGCGTGGCCGCGATCTCGCACAGATTGCCCGGTGCGGAGACCCGGGTCGCGCCACGGGCGTGATCCGCCGCCGCGATGGCGGACGCCGGGCGGCCTTGCTTGACGGTGTCATCCACCGGCACAGCGAGGATGCCGCCGCGCCCCGTCTGAAGGCAGGTGTCGATCAATCTCCCCAGGGCCGCGGCTGGCAGCCCCGGACGCGCCGCATCATGCACCAGCACCCAGGCCGTTCCGGGCAGATTGGCGTCCCGCAGGGCGGCGCGAACCGTATCGGCTCGAGCGGGACCACCGCAGTGCCGTACCACGGTGCGCGGCAGACCCTGCAATGCCGCCTCCGCCCAGACATCGGCCGCCGAAACGGCCACGCGGATCTGAGCGATGCGGGCATCGGCCAGCAGCGCACGAACGGCCAGCCGCAGCATGGGCTCGCCTGCAAGCAGCCGGTATTGCTTGGGATGGCCGCCGGCCATGGCCGCGCGCGCGCCGACACCAGCCGCCGGCACGATGGCCACCAGGGTTGGAGCATTCATGGTCGCTGATTGTAGACCAGTACACGGTCCACCCCTCCTGCAGTCACTCCAAAACGCACGCCGGGCGACTCCCGGCGCGCGTCGTTCAATGCCATAATGTCCCGCGTCCGGCCACCAACGGCCTATTGGAGCAGCACCCGCCATGAACACCCTGGAACTGCTGGAGATCGGCCCCGTCATCCCCGTCATCGTGATCGACGACATCGCCACGGCGGCGGACCTGGCGCGCGCGCTTGTCTCCGGGCACGTCCGGGCGCTGGAAATTACCCTGCGCTCCCCGACGGCGCTGGAGGCCATCCGCGTCATTCACGACGAGGTGCCCGAGGCCGTGGTGGGCGTAGGCACCGTGCGCACGCCGGCTCAGCTTGATGCGGCCTTGCGTGCCGGGGCCCGTTTCGGCGTGAGCCCCGGCCTGACAGAAGACCTGGCCCGGGCGGCCAGCACGGCCGGGGTACCGTTCCTGCCCGGCGTGGCCACTGCGTCGGAGGCCATGCGCGCGGCCGAACTCGGTTTCGGCGCGCTCAAGCTGTTTCCGGCCGAGGCGGCAGGCGGCGCGGCGCTGCTGAAGTCCTGGCTCGGTCCCCTGCCCGATTTGATGTTCTGCCCCACCGGCGGCGTCCATGCCGGCAACATGGCATCCTATCTGGCATTGCCCAATGTCCGCTGTGTAGGCGGCTCGTGGCTGACGCCACCTGCCGCCGTACGGGACCATGATTGGGACGCGATCACGGGTCTCGCCCGACAAGCCGCAGAACTCGGCGCGGTCGGTTCGGGGGCGCCCAAATCCTGACCGACGGGCTCACGCGGTCGGGAAAGCCGCCAGCGGCGGGTCGCCCCGCAAGACGCTGAGCAGGTTGCTCACGGCCATGTCGGCCATCGCCGTGCGCGTCTCATGGGTGGCGGACCCCATATGCGGAAGCGCCAGGACCCGGGGATGATCGAGCAGCCGGGAATCCAGGGGCAGCGGTTCGACCGCAAACACATCGAGCCCCGCCCCGCGCAAATGCCCGCTGTCGAGCGCGGCCAACAGCGCCGATTCGTCAACGATAGGGCCGCGCGCCGCATTGACGAGGATGGCCCCCTGTTTCATCCGCCCCAGTGCCTGGGCGCCTATCATGCCGCGCGTCTGCTCCGTGAGCGGCACCATCACGACGACGAAGTCGGACTCGGCCAGCAATTCGTCCAGCGCAACGGCCCGCGCCTTGCCCGGCGGCAGGCCGCTGTCCACCGGGCGCCGGGAATGATAGAGCACCGGCATGCCGAACCCCAGAGCCGCACGCTGCGCCACGGCCCTCCCGATACGGCCGTAGCCGATGATGCCCAGCGTCTTGCCATGGACGTCCCAGCCATAATCCTCGGCTTGCAGGCTGTGGCGCCAGCGGCCCTCGCGCACGAGACGCGCCATCTCGAACATGCGGCGGCTGGTGGCAATCACCATGCCGAACAGCAGGTCGGCCACGGAATCGGTCAGCACATCCGGGGTATGGCAGAGCACGATGGAGCGACAGTGCAAAGCGGCCAACGGATAGTGATCCACACCAACCGAGATGCTGGATATGACGCGCAGATTCGGGGCGCGGTCCAGCACGGATTCGTCGATCTTCAACCCCGACCCGATGAGGCCCGCGACCCGGGGCAAGGCGGCCAGAAAGGTCTCGCGGTCGGCCTCGCCGGGGCTGTAGGCCTCGATGACCTCATGTTCCTGGCGCAGTCGTTGCAACTGCTCGGGCGGCACCTTGCGATACAACAAGACGGACTGACGGCTCATGGCCCAGGACTCCAATGACTTGATAGGTGGGGCCATGATAAGCCGGCCCAGGCCCGCATGCACGGGCGGCGCAG
>DATNAI010000034.1:0-2660 GCA_035572875.1 Castellaniella sp.
CGGCTCCTGCCTGTGCAAACTCCAGTTGCCCGACGCCGGGCATCCCATGGATCAGCCAGGCGTGCGCGAAGCGGTCCTTCTCGTTCAGCCAGTGCTGCGCCAGGGCGATCTGCCAGGGCAAAGGTCTGGGGAAGACGCTCACGACAAAGCCCCTGTCCTTCCGTGAGAACGCAGGAGGCCCTGGAAAAAGTCGGCGAGGTCTGTCCGAATCTCGGATAGGCTGCGGGAGGCATCCACGACATGAAAGCGCCCGGGGTCGGCCGCCACGCGGTCCAGATAAGCTCGTCGCGTACGCTCGAAGAACGCGGAGCCCTCCCGTTCGAAGCGGTCGGCCTGATCGCGCGTCCTGCCCAGCCGCTCGCGGGCGATCTCGAGGGGCACGTCGAAGAGCACCGTGCAATCCGGGCCCTGGCCTCGTTGCACCCAGTCTTCGAGGATGGCGACGGCCGCGCCGCCCAACTCGCGACCACCGCCCTGGTAGGCGTACGACGCATCCGTGTACCGATCACACAGTACCCACTGCCCCCGTTCCAGGGCCGGAAGAATGCGGGTCTGCCAATGCTCGTTGCGGGCCGCAAACATCAACAGCGCTTCGGTGCGGAGGTCCATGGTCCGATGCAGCAGCAAGTTGCGCAGCTCCTCGCCCAAGGGCGTACCACCGGGCTCCCGGGTGCACAGAAGCTCGACGCCGGCCGAGCGCAGGATTTCTTCGATCCAGGAGATGTGCGTGCTCTTGCCCGCGCCATCCAGGCCTTCCAGAGTGATGAAGCAGCCGCGCGCCGTCATGAAATCAGTTCCGGTTCAGGATGTATTTGCCCACCGCGCGATTGTGGTCGGACAGCGTAGTGGAAAACTCGCTGGTGCCGTCGCCCCGGGACACGAAGTAAAGGTACGGATGATGATCTGGGTGTAGCGCCGCGAGCAGGGCCGCCTTGCCAGGGTTGGCGATAGGCGTGGGCGGCAGGCCCGGGCGCGTATAGGTATTCCAGGGCGTATCGCGCTCCAGATCCTTTTTGCGTAAACGCCCCTGGTAGTCCGTCCCCAGCCCGTAAATTACTGTGGGATCCGTCTGCAAAGGCATGTTTTGGCGCAACCGGTTGATGAAGACCCCCGCGACCTTGGCCCGGTCCGCCCCATGCCCGGTTTCCTTCTCGATGATGGATGCCAGAATCAGCGCTTGATACGGGTCGGTGAACGGCAGATCAGGGGATCTTTGTGCCCACGCCTTTTCCAATATCTGGTGGGCGGCGAGTGCCGCGCGGCGGAGGATCTCGAGGTCCGAGGAGCCCGGCGCGAAAACGTATGTGTCGGGATAGAACAGACCTTCCAGATGACTGGTGTCGAGGCCCAGACGCAAGGCGATGGCCGCGTCGCTCATGCCCAGCGTGTCGTGGCGGAGCTGAGGATCGGCATCCAGTGCCGCTCGCATCTGTGCCACTGTCCAGCCCTCGGGGAAGGTCAGCCGCGTCTGCGTCATGTCGCCATTGGCCATGCGCTCGAGCAGCAGCCATGGCGTGTCGCCAGTCCGGGCTTCATAGGCGCCGGCCTTCAGGAGCTTGTCGCGGCCGCTGAGCCGGGCCAGCCAGACAAAGCCGCGTGGCGAAAGATCGATGCCGGCCGACTGCATGGCCAGTGCAATCTGGCGCGGTGAACTGCCCACATCAATGGTGTAGTCCACGACAGGCGCCTGCATGGGGACGGGGCGCTTCCACCCCCACCATGCCGCCCCGGCAATGGTGACCGCCACAGCCGTCAGGCCGAGGATCAGCAGCCAGAGCAGCCATCGCAGAGATTTTTTCATGCCCGCCAGTTTAACTGGAACAGCCCGCGAAGAGCCGCATCGGTTGTTACTTTTCGCACGGCTCCCGGCGGGAACGCCATTCCCCTCCTCCTCTCTGCGGCCGCCGGTTCACCCGGCCGGAAAGAAGCGCGTGGAGATTCGCCTGAGGGTCAGAGGCTCCCCAGCAGAAGCTGCATGCCCAGGCTGCTGAGCGACACCGCCACCCACACACCCAGCCCCAGCAGGATCGGGCGCGCGCCCGCCGCGGCCATGCGGCGCAGATCGGACGACAGCCCAATGGCGGTCAGGGCCATGACGATGAGAAATTGCGACACGGCATGCAAGGGCTCGAGCAATATGCCAGGGATCAGATCCAGACTGCGGATTCCAGAGGCCACGAGAAACCAGAGAATGAACCACGGAAAGACCCGGGCCAGGGATATTTCCGTCGCACCCCGCCGATTCCGCCCCGCCACCCAAAGCGCGATGATGATGCAGACCGGAATGATGAGCGTCGCACGTGTGAGCTTCACGATGGTGGCGATGTCGCCAGCGGCGACGCTGTAACTGTAACCCGCCGCGACCACGGAAGACGTGTCGTTGATGGCGGTGCCCGCCCACAGGCCGAAGCCTTGATCACTCAGTCCCATCCAGTGGCCCAGCAGGGGAAACAGCAGCACGGCAATCACATTGAAGAGGAAGATCGTCGAAATCGACAGCGCCGTCTCGTGGTCATCGGACCTTATGATGGGTGCAACCGCGGCGATCGCCGAACCGCCGCAGATGGCCGTCCCCACGCCGATCAGGGTACACAGCGATCCGCGCAGCTTCAGCCAGCGCCCCAGCAGCCAGGCCGCCATGAACGCGGTACCGAGCGTAA
>DATNAI010000035.1:0-9910 GCA_035572875.1 Castellaniella sp.
CATGGGTCGCAACAGAAACGGCTGCGAGGCGTCCGTGACGGGGCATTTCAACTGATAGAACTGACCCGGACGCGTCACATCGGCCAGATCCGCATCGGCCTCCAGGCGCAGGTACTTGTAGCGGGCGTTCACCCAGCGGTGTTCCCGCACGCGGCAGACATGCGATGCCACAGCCTGCGCATTGCGCCGGAAACCCTGCACATCCCGCATGTCCACGCACTGCGGCAGATCCTCGCGCGCCCTGACGATCATTACTTCAACTCCGCTCCCTTCAGTTCGGGAATCAGAAACAGCGTCGCCAGCATGTCCAGCACATAGATGGAAGCCAGCAGCGCGATGGCCACATGGAAGGAATAGGCTGCCGCAATCGCGCCGACCACCAGCGGCCCGAAGCCCCCCACGGCACGTCCCAGGTTGAACAGAACGTTCTGCGCCGTGGCGCGCGCCTCTGTCGGATAGGCCTCGGACATCACCGCGCCATTGCCGCCCAGCATGCCGTTGACGAACAGCCCCATCACCGCACCCGCCCAGAGCATGGTGTTGGCATCGGTCAATTGAGAGTAATACAGCACCATGACAATGGCGCCCAACTGGTAGATCAGGAAAGTGGGCTTGCGGCCGATGCGGTCGGCCAGATGGCCGAAGAGCCAGATGCCGAACGCCATCCCGAGGATCGTGGCTCCCGTCCAGACTGCGGATTTGGTCAGTCCGAAGCCCTGGGATTTCGCCAGATAGCTGGGCATCCAGATCATGATCCCGTAATAGCCGAAATTCTGCACCGAGCACAGGATGAACATGCCCACGCTGGTGCGCGTGGTGCGCGGATCGCTGACCAGCATGCGATAGGAGTTCATCAGGCTGCCGCGGCGCTTTTCGACCTTCTCGACGAACAGATCCGGCTCATGCAGATGACGGCGGATGGCCCAGGCGACGATGGCCGGGAAAATGCCGACCAGGAACATGCCGCGCCAGCCGATATGGGGCAGCAAGAACGGAATCACGATGGCCGCGAGCAGCACCCCGGCCTGCCAGCCCAACGCCACATAGGACGAGACCCGCGCCCGATGCCGCGCGGGCCAGGCCTCGGCCGCCAGCGCCATGCCGATGCCGAACTCACCGCCCAGCCCGATCCCGGCGACGGTCCGGTAGATCAGCAGATCCCAGTAGCCTTGAGCAAATGCACACAGCCCGGTGAACAGGGCGAACAGCAGGATGGACCAGGTCAGCACCCGCACCCGGCCGTAGCGGTCACTCAGCGAACCAAAGACGATGCCGCCACAGACGGCCCCCACCAGCGTCCAGGTCACCAGGGCGCCCGCCTGCCCCGGCGCCAGATGCAGGTCGGCCGAAATCGCGGCCAGCATGAACCCCAGGATCAGCAGGTCGAAGCCGTCCATGGCATAACCGATCGCCGATCCCCACAGCGCCTTCCAGGCGTAGGGCGTCACAGCGTCGGAGGCCCCGTCACCCTGTTGTTCAAAGTTGAGTTGAGCGTCCACTGTTTGACTCCTATGTCCGGATGAGAGGGGAGGCACGGCCGAACGGCGCACGCCGCCGCCGGCCTTATTATCTATTTTTTTATACTAAACTAAATTTTTAGACAGCGAACAGTGGAATCGGCTGATTTTGACTAGGTACTTTCACCTAGCCCGCAGGACGGCGGCTCGCTCTGATGGCTCATGCGGGCCCTTGGACAAAACTGCAACTAGAGGGCAGAACGGGCCCCTCCATCTCGCGTCACACAACCCTGTTCCGATCATGGTTTTTGTAGTGTAGGATTTCAACTCCATGTGACCGCGTGTCACGCTCCGAGGACAACCATGGACAACTCCCTCTGCGCCACCTGGGCGCCACGCATCACGAGCCTGATCCGCATCGGAGCGGGCTATATGCTGTTTATCCACGGCACCGCAAAGCTCTTCGGCACTCCGCACGTGGCAGCGTTCGAACATCTCCAGGTCACGTCTATCTTCGGCATCGCCGGCATCATCGAGCTGGTCTTCGGCGCCCTGGTCCTGCTGGGCCTGTTCGCCCGTCCCGCCGCCTTCGTCGCGTCGGGGCTGGGGGCGGCCGCCTATCTGGTGGGCCACGTCGCCCCGAAAGGACACTTCCTGCTTCCCATCCTGACCGGCGGCGAGACGGCCATTCTTTACGCCTTTGTCTTCTTCCTGCTTTTCCTGTACGGCCCCGGCCCATGGAGCCTGGACGCGTTGATGGGGCGAACCCGATCCTAGCGGCCCGTTTGGCTCATTCGAATCCATGTGACCGACAGGGCCAATCACTCCACCCGCGCATCCGGCCGCCACGCCCGGCAGCCCGGCCCGCGCGACCGGATGCGCTACAGTTCAGGGATCGCCGAACACAGGAGCCTCGCGTGCCGCGCATCACCACTCTGAACCTCAACGGTATCCGTTCGGCCTTTCGCAAAGGCCTTCCCGGCTGGCTGGCCACCGCGCAGCCCGATATCGTCTGCCTGCAGGAAATCAAGATCCACGATGCCGACCTGAGCCAGGAGATGCGCCATCCGGACGGTTACACCGGCTACTTCCATCACGCCGGGAAAAAGGGCTACAGCGGTGTGGGCCTCTATGTCCGCCAACCCGCCACGAACATCTTGATCGGCATGGACAGCCCGGAATTCGATGCCGAAGGGCGCATCCTGCGGGCCGACTGGCCCGGCCTGACCGTGGTCAGCGCCTATCTGCCCTCCGGCACCAGCGGCGACGAACGTCAGACCGCCAAATACCGGTTCCTGGACCTGTTCGAGGTCTGGTTGCGGGGCTTGATGCAGGAACACCGCGACACGGGCAGGGAGTTCGTCGTGTGCGGCGACTGGAATATTGCCCACCACGAGATCGATCTGAAGAACTGGCGCGGCAATCGCAAGAACAGCGGCTTTTTGCCAGAGGAACGCGCCTGGCTGACCAAGCTGTTCGACAGCCAGGGCTGGGTGGACGTCTACCGCGCGCTTCACCCCGACACCACGGGCGATGCCTATACGTGGTGGAGCAACCGCGGCCAGGCATGGGCCAAGAACGTAGGATGGCGTATCGACTACCATGTGGCAACGCCCGGCATGGCTGCACGGGCCGTAGGCGCATCCATCTACAAGGACGAGCGTTTCAGCGACCACGCGCCGCTGACGGTGATCTACAAGGATTGATCGACCCTAGTGTCCCGTTTGGAACCAAACGGGACACTAGGCGGCCGTATGCTCGGGCTCGCCTTGGGCCGCCCACTGGCGTTGGTAGTTCTGGGCGAGCGCCGCGCAAACCATCAGCTGGATCTGGTGAAAGAGCATCAGCGGCAACAGCACCGGGCCGATGACGGCCGAGCTGAACAACACGCTCGCCATGGGCACGCCGCTGGCCATGCTCTTCTTTGAACCGCAGAATACGATCGTGATCTCGTCGGCGCGGCCGAAGCCCAGGCGGCGGGTAGACCAGGTATTCAGCACCAGCACCAGCGCGAGTAGCGCACAGCAGACCACTCCCAGCCAGAGCAGCGAGACGGAGTCCACCTTCTGCCATAGCCCGGCCACCACCGATTCGCTGAACGCCGTGTAGACCACCAGCATGATGGAGCTCTGATCCACATTGGTGACCAGCTTGCGATGCCGGTCCATCCACGGCCCGATGAGAGGACGCGACAGATGCCCGACGATAAACGGCAAAAGGATCTCCACGCTGATGTGCCCGATCGACTGCAGCAACGACCCGGCACCCAGGGCCGAGGTGTCGGCACCCAGCAACATCTGGAGCAGCAGCGGAGTGATCACGATCCCGACGATGCTGGAGGCCGAGGCCGCGCACACCGCTGCCGGAACGTTTCCACGAGCGATCGCGGTAAAGGCAATGGCCGACTGCACGGTCCCCGGCAAGGTGCACAGATACAGCACACCGATATAAAGCGGCTCGCCCAGCAACGGCACCAGAACCGGACGAAGAAACCAACCCAGCAGCGGGAAAATCACGAAAGTCCAGATGAATACGGTGAGATGCAGCCGCCAATGCGTGGCCCCGGCGATGATGGCCTGGCGGGACAGTTTGGCCCCATGCAGAAAGAACAGCAAGGCGATGGCCGCTGTCGTGAGCCATTTGAAAAACACCGCCCCCGCACCGTGGGCCGGCAACAGCGTGGCAGCCGCCACGACGGCAATCAGAGTCAGGGTGAAGCGGTCGAACAACAAACGCAGTTTCGAAACAGCAGACATAAGCCAGGAAAATACCGCAGGATTCAGACCGGGAAGGGCAAAGCTTAGTTTGACCGCCAATGGTGTGCAAGCCGAAGGCCCCATGGCACACAGGAATGGCTCAATGCGCCTTATACTCTCCAGGGTTGAAGGACCTTAAAAAGGAGCAGACATGTCGGATTCCGTCGAAAGCGCAGTCGGTGCGGCCACGGGCTTGCAAAATTGGGCCGCGATGCAGGACAAGAACAATCTTTTGCTGCGCAAGGTCCTGGACGGGCAATCCAACACGATCCTAAGCCTCGTCAACTCGGTACCATCGGCCCCTCAGCTCGCCTCATCGGGCGCCGTCGGCACGCTGGTGCACGTGACGGCCTGACGGGGACTCGCTCAACCGTTCACATCCAGCCCGCTGATCATCCCCCGCATCCACCACAGCAGCGCCAGGCCGGGAACCGCAATCAGAATGGTCATGATGAAGAACGCGGGCCAGCCTGCCCAGTCCACCAGCACGGGCGTCAACGGGCCGGCCAGATAGGTTCGTCCCACCGCCGACAGCGCCGACAGCAGCGCGAACTGGGTCGCCGAAAACCGGGCCTGACACAGCGCCATCAACAGCGCCACAAAGGCCGCCGTACCCAACCCGCCGCACAGATTTTCCACGGCGACCACCGTCGCCATGGAGTACAAGTGTGCCGGGGTCACAGCGAGCACCCAATAGCCGAAATTGGAAACACCCTGCAGGATGCCGAACAGCATCAACGCGCGATACAACCCCAGGCGCGTCATGAGCGTACCGCCCGCCAACGCACCGATGATGGTCGCCACCAGCCCGAAAACCTTGTTGACCATGCCGACTTCCGTCACGTCGAAGCCGGCCCCCCGGATCAGGAAGGTCGTCGACAGCGCACCGGCGAAGGCATCGCCCAGCTTGTACAACACGATGAGCAGCAGCACCAGCCAGACACCTGGCCGTCCAAAGAATTCACGCAGCGGCTCCGCGACCGCCTGCCGCAGCGAACGCGGCGGCTGAGGGGCCCGTTCCGGTTCGGGCGCCCACGCAGTCACCAGCGAGGCCAGCGCCATCAGGCCGCCCATCAGCCAATACGTGGCGCGCCAACCCAGCCACTGATCGGCGATGATCAGCGCCAACCCGCCCGAGACCACCATGGCCAGGCGATACCCCATGACCTTCAGGGCGGCGCCGGCGGCGCGTTCCTCGTGGCGCAACACGTCGGTGCTGTAGGCGTCGAAGGCGATATCCTGCGTGGCCGAAAGAAACGCCACCCAGACGGCCAGCAACGCGATCGTCCGCAACTCCCCGCCCGGTGAAAACAGGCCCATGGCGGCGATCGACGCCGCCAGCAGCCATTGAGTCAGGAACACCCATCCACGACGCCGGCCCAGCCAGGGCGGCACGAACCGGTCCACCAGCGGGGCCCACAGGAACTTCAGGGTATAGGCCGTACCGGCCAATGTCAGGAAGCCGATGTTCTGCAGCGACACCTTCTCGACCGTTGCCCAGGCCTGGAGCGTGCCCGAGGTCAATGCCAGCGGCAAGCCGCTGGAAAAACCCAGCGCCAGGAGCGGCGCGACGCGACGGCTGCCGTAGACGCGCCAGCCTTCAGTCATGAACGGGCGCCCGCGGGCGACTCGAAGCGGTACACCGCCAGCATGCTGCGCCAGCCACGGAGGTAGCGAATTTCGCGCTCGCCCCGGAAGGCGGCCAGATCCGTGATCCGCAGCCCCAACCGGGCAGCCAGGATCTGGAAGTCGCGTAACGTACAGAGGTGGATGTTGGGCGTGTCATACCACTCGTAAGGCATCTGGTCGTTGACCGGCATGCGGCCCGCCAGAATGGACCAGCCGTGCGGCCAGTAGCCGAAATTCGGAAACGACACGATGCCGTAGCGCGCCACCCGCGCCATCTCGCGCAAAATGTGTTCGGTGTGACGCATGGACTGCAGCGTCTGCGACAGGACCACCGTATCGAACTGTGCATCATCGAACAGCGCCAGGCCCCCTTCGAGATTCTGCTGAATGACGCTCACGCCACGGCGCACGGCGGCGATGACCTGTTCATCATCGATTTCGACGCCGGCCCCGCGAACCTGGCGCGTCTGCTGCAAATAAGCCAGCAGGCGCCCATCACCACACCCCAGGTCCAGCACACGGCTGCCGGGCGCGATCCACTGCGCGATACGCAGCAAATCGATGCGCGGGGCCGGCTCCCCCGACTGCGATGCCGCAACAGGCGCCGAAAGTGGCGCTGAAACTGACGATTCCGCATTCATTGGGCCAACACCCCCGTGGTTCGCCGCCTGTCTCCCAGCCCGAGGCGGCGCGCGATGCCATCGTAATATCCCTGGACGATGGCATGGTAACGCGCATCACCCAGCAGGAACGCATCATGGCCATGCGGCGCGTCGATCTCGGCGTAGGTGACTTCGCGGTGATTCTTCAGCAGCGCCTGCACCATTTCACGTGAATGCTCCGGCGCGAAACGCCAGTCTGTCGTAAAGGACACCAGCAGAAAGCGCGCCTGTACGGGAGCCAGCGCGCGCGCAAGATCGCCGCCACAGGCGCGCGCGGGGTCGAAATAATCGAGCGCCCGCGTCAACAGCAGATAGGTGTTGGCATCGAAATAGCGCGAGAACTTTTCGCCTTGGTGCCGGAGATAAGACTCCACCTCGAATTCGACGTCGTAACTGTAGTGGTACTGGCCATTGGGGCCGGGCTTGCGCTGTGCGCGGCCGAACTTCGAGGCCATGACCTCATCGGACTGATAGGTGATGTGTCCGACCATGCGGGCCACGGACAGGCCGTTGACCGGAACCACGCCGCGCGCATAGTAGTCGCCGTCGCAGAAATCCGGATCCGTCAGGATGGCCCGGCGAGCCACCTCGTTGAACGCGATGTTCTGCGCCGACAGCCGCGCGGTACTGGCGACCACCACACAGTCTCCGACACGCTCCGGACACGTGATAGCCCAACTGAGCGCCTGCATGCCACCGAGCGACCCGCCCATCACGGCTGCAAAGCGCTCGATCCCGAAGTGGTCGGCCACGCGCTCCTGGGCGTGGACCCAGTCTTCGACTGTCAGCAACGGAAAGGACGCCCCCCATGGCTGGCCCGTCGCGGGATTGACCGTCGTGGGCCCGGTCGATCCAAAGCACGATCCCAGATTGTTGACGCCAACGACGAAGAAACGATCCGTATCGACGGCTTTGCCCGGACCCACCATGTTGTCCCACCAACCGGACTGGTGCGGGGCATCGGCCTCGAGGCCGGCGACATGGTGTGACGCGTTGAGAGCATGGCAGATCAGCACTGCGTTGCTGCGGGCCGCGTTCAGCTCGCCATAGGTTTCGACGGCCAGCGAGTAAGAAGGGAGCACTTGTCCGCTGGCCAACGTCAGCGGCTCATCGAAGGACAGGAACTGTGGGGAAACGTAACCCACGCTGCCCGCCGGCACGGGCGGCCGGTCGGTCGTGGGTGCGGACGCCGCAGGGTCGGCGGAAACGGCAGGTTTGGTCATGAGACCTCTTTAGCTGGATTTATGGGGCGCCCGCAAGCGGATCAGGCAAATCGGCGCCAATTCGGCTTAGATTCTAACACCCGGAAAGGCGGCGGACGCGGCGTGCCGACGAGTTCGACGGCCCTGTCTCAACACACTGATGGACGCCCTTCGCGCAAAATCATCCAGACGCGCAAGAACATTTTTACAGGTCGTGATACATTTCCTGACCATATTTGGCCACATGAGCCACCCGGAGCAAAGGATGACATCACTGACCAAACGGGAGCACGACTGTCTGTATTGGGCTGCCCAGGGCAAAACGAGCTGGGAGATCGGCCGCATACTGGGCATACGGGAACGCACCGTCAATTTTCACATCGCAAATTCCTGCGGCAAGCTGGCCGTGCGCACGCGGCAGGCGGCCATCACTGCGGCGATACGGGGCGATCTGCTGTTTGCGGAGACGCAGACCACCGCAGCGACAGCCAAAAATCGCCCACCGGTGCCCGAGCGAAATCTTCGGGCGCGCCAATCACAACCGCCTCTAGCCATTCGCTGGCCGTCACCCTGACCTGGGCCTCGAAACGCAGCGGCCCTTTGGGGCCCCGTCCGTCCACCGTAAAGCGCGTGCCGGGGTCCGGCAACATCGCTGGTGGCTCGACACCGGCATTGTGATAGATGGCCGCAACCGCCCAGCTCGCCAGCCGTTCCCGCGCCGCGGGATCATTGGCCAGCTTGGCCTCCAGCGGAGCTTCGCCCAAGGCAAACAGGACTGAACCCGCGCGCGCCGAATGCATGGTGAGCGGCAGATCGTGAGACTCGAACCGGATTTGCCGTGTCTGGGTCTGCGGCTTGTCCGGCAGCACCCCCGCGGCCCCCTGCCGGCCAAACGCCACGGGGCGCCAGTCGAACTGGGGCGAACATCCCGCCAGCAGCAGCGCACATGTCAGCACGGTCAAAATCCGGGTCATGCCCATCACCTCGTCAAGACGTCCTGACCAGAGACCTTGTGATCGGCCTTCCGGTTGATGCATCGCCCTGCGGAAGCTCAGCCGCATGGCGCGTTGAGCTACGACGCTCTAGTCTAAAATGCCGTTATTAAGACCAACTTGGTACCGATTGATGATGAGCCTGGCCTCCGAACGGCGCGCCGAACTGGCCGCGCACCCAGACCTGTTGCGCACGATCCGGCGCGGCATCGAAAAGGAAGGCCTGCGGGTGGATGCCACCGGCGCCCTGGCAGCCACCCCCCACCCGGTTGCGCTCGGGGCGGCGCTCACGAACCCGCACATCACCACAGACTACTCGGAATCGCTGCTGGAGCTTATCACCAGCCCGATACCCGACGCCACCGCGCTCATTGCCGAGCTGACCGACATCCACACCTACGTGGCACATCGCAACTCGGGCGAGGTGATCTGGAACCAATCCATGCCGGCACACCTGCCACCCGAATCCGACATCCCGGTGGCGTGGTACGGCACCTCCAACACAGGCATGCTGAAGCACGTCTACCGGCAGGGCCTCGCCTGGCGGTACGGCAAAGTCATGCAGTGCATCGCGGGCGTCCACTACAACTACTCCCTGCCCGACGCCGCCTGGGACTTTTTGACCACCGGCGAGACGGCGCAGGAGCGCCGCAACAGCGGGTACATGGGGCTGATCCGCAATTTCATGCGACATTCCTGGCTGCTGATGTATCTGTTTGGAGCCTCGCCCGCCGTGTCGCGCAGCTTCCTGCAGCACGCTGGCATCGAAGAGCAACTCTCACAGTTGAGCCAGGACACATACTGCCTGCCCTGGGCCACCAGTCTGCGCATGAGCGACCTGGGCTACAAGAACCCGCCGCAATCCGAGCTGCAGCTCTGCTACAACGACCTGGATACGTTCACGGCGCGTATCTACGGCGCCTGTACCACCCCTTGGCCGGCTTACGAAGCGATCGGCACGCACCGCAACGGCCAGCGCATTCAGTTGAACACCAACATCCTGCAGATCGAAAACGAGTACTACTCCAGCATCCGTCCGAAACAGACGGCGGGCCGCTGCGAACGCCCCAACACCATCCTGCGCGAACGCGGCATCCAGTACGTCGAGGTACGGTGCCTGGACATCGATCCCTGGGCGCCAGCCGGCATCAGCGTGGAAACGGCGCGATTCCTGGACGCGTTCCTGCTGTGTTGCGCGGTGGAGGACAGCCC
>DATNAI010000036.1:0-2019 GCA_035572875.1 Castellaniella sp.
CGGAGGTCGCTTTGCCCTTCACCGGCAGAATGGTCGGGATGCACTCGATGTACTCGATCCGATCGCCCTCGTCGAAGTCGCTCAGGCGCTTGTAGTTGCGGACGATGCGGATCGGCTCCACCAGCGCTTCCGGGTCGTAGAAGATCGACTCGTGGTTGAGCGCGGTGACGCGATGATTCTTGTCGCGCACCGGTGTGTAGATCTCGATCGTCTGCATCTTGTTCGAGAACTCGAATGCACCGTGCGCCGCCCAGCCCTGGATGTTGGATGTCCACGTGATCAACACATCGTGATCCCAGAACCCGATGGTCTCTCCGTACCAGCGTGGCACCTCCGGTCCCAGACGCGGCACCGCGCCATCTTCACGAAACTTGCGGCCGACGTGGATGTTGGTCACGAAGTTGTCTGCGACACCGGCGGTAATCTGCACCAGCTTGGGCGTTACGATCACGGTCTGCGGGAACTGGATGGCGAACGCGTACCAGCGGCGCATGAAGCCTTCCGGCCAGCAGTACTGCGACGGCCATTGGGGTGCGTTCGTGTTTCCCTGATGGTAGAGGTCCTGGACCAGCCGCTGCTGATATTCGGGTGTGAGCAGGGACAGGACGGTCGTCGTCTGTACCGCCAGCATCACCGAATACCAGTTGCCAAAGTCGTTGCCGGGGGCATAGCGACCCCCGATCTCGCCGGGTACCGTCGCGAAGGTGTGCTTGGTCGGACCCCCCCGCCGCTGGGTCTCGGCCAGCAACGCCTCGTAGTGCTCCTGCGCGGTCTTGAAGGGATACGGACTGACGATGGAGGCGCGTGGGTAGTCGCGGTCGCAGTAGCCCCAGGCAGCGGTGCGCGGCGGGTCCTTGCCGATCGTGGCA
Source organism: Castellaniella sp. (assembly GCA_035572875.1). Taxonomy (GTDB): domain Bacteria; phylum Pseudomonadota; class Gammaproteobacteria; order Burkholderiales; family Burkholderiaceae_B; genus Castellaniella. The sequence continues at coordinate 870 of DATNAI010000036.1, forward strand.
TTGAAGATCGCACCCCGCTGCATCTCGAGCCCCTCGGGGCTATTGCAGCGGAAGTATCTAGGGTCCTTCCACAGGTCCTTGTCTTTGTAGAAGTCCTTGGAAGTGAACAGGTCGATGGGGAGCGGCTGGACTCCCGGGGGAGCGGCGCCGTCCCATGCGGAGCCGGCCTTGACGATGGGCAGATTCGCATTCGCGGGCGCCCCGCGGGGCGTCAGGAGCATCGGGCCGACGAACGGATAATGCTGCAGGTCATCGAGCAGGTTCTTCCAGTCCTGCGGTGTCGCGGCGCCGAAGTTCAGCGGCATGCGCGGCGAAGGCAGGCTGACCGGGAGAGGGGCACCGCGCCCGACGCTGTGGAATCCGGGGTCGGCTACCTGCTGCGCGCTGGCCGCGAACGCCTGACACAGCAGGGTAAGCGCCGCAAGGTAGGGCAGGCTTCGACGGATAGACATGACGATTCCTCGGGCCCTGGCTATAGACCCCGGCGATCCTACACGGTCCGGCGCTCGCGCGTAACGCAACTGTCACGCGGAACACATAGCTTCAGCGGGCTTTGGCCGCGCCGAGGCGCATCGCCTGAATGCGCGGCGCGGCCTGCTTCCCATTCCGACAAGAACGCCAGGAGCATCCGATGATTCGCAAATTCGTCAACCGCAGTCTCGTGGCCGCGGCGATGGCCGCCGTGCCCGCCCTGAGTGCCTACGCCGCCGGTCCCGACCTGATCGCCAGTGCGAGCCTGCCCGCCACTTACGAGGATCTGAGCAATCAGACCGCGGGGCCTCTCGAGAACGGCGTCCCCGGCAACCGGCTCGGCGGCATCGGGTCGTCCATCACGTATGCGGGCGGGGATACCTTCCTGATGTTGCCGGACCGCGGCCCGAATGCCCTGGAATGGGCCTCCAGCATCGACAGCACGGTCTCCTACATCGACCGCTTCCACACGTTCAATCTGCGATTGCTGCCTGCCACGCCAGCGGATGCCGGCGTTCAGGACAGCAACACCACCCCGAGCGCGGTGCCCGGCCTGACGGCGCCCTTCGATGCTGCCGGCCTGCCTTTCATTCTTACGCCGACTCTGCGGGCGACGACGCTGCTGTGGAGCCCGACACCTTTGAGCTACGGCAAGGCGGGTGCGTTGTTGGACGACACG
>DATNAI010000037.1:0-7885 GCA_035572875.1 Castellaniella sp.
GGCGCGAAGTGTGTGTGCAGCCCGCCGCCGCGCGATCCGGCGAACCAGGAGGCGGTATGGCGAGCGCTTTCCCACAACGTCTTCTCGGTGTTTTCGTCGGATCATGCGCCGTATTCGTACGATGATCCGGACGGCAAGAAGCCGCACGGACACGAGCAGCACTTCCACCATATCCCCAATGGCATTCCCGGGCTCGAGACGCGCCTGCCGCTGCTGTTTTCAGGTGGCGTCGTGGGCGGTCGCATCAGCATCCACCAGTTCGTGGCGCTTACCGCGACGCAGCCTGCGAAGCTCTATGGGATCTATCCGCGCAAGGGCTCCATCATGGTCGGCGCCGATGCGGACATTGCGCTCTGGGATCCCACCCTGCAGGTCACGATCCGCAACCAGCGCTTGCATCACAACGTGGACTACACCCCCTACGAGGGGATCGATGTGACGGGTTGGCCCATCATGACGTTTTCCCGTGGACGCCTGATCAGCAAGTCGTTCGACTTTTTGGGCCAGGCGGTCGCGGGTCAGTTCATCCGCTGTGGCAAGCCGATACTTTCGTTCTGACCGGATTCCAACGGACCCTATACCCTGGCCACGTGCAGCAGGTTCGTGCTTCCGCTTCGGCCGAAGGGCAGCCCGGCGATGACGATGATGGTGTCGCCGGGGCCGGCCAGCCCCGAGTCGCGGGCGCTGCGGGTCGCGCAGGCGATCATCTCGCTGGATTCCTGAAGCTGCTCGGGGAAGTGGATCGGCCGCACGCCCCACGCCAGCGCCAGGCGCCGCGCCGTGGCAAGCTCCGGCGTCAGCGCCAGGATGGGCGTGGTGGGCCGTTCCCGGCTCGCGCGCAGCGCGCTGAAGCCCGAGGCCGTGTAGGCGACCGTGGCGGCGGGTTGCAGCAGTTCCGCCACATTACGCAACGCGTAACAGATGGCCTCGGGGATGGTGGGTTCGGCGCCGCTGTGAGTGGCATCCAGGCCAGTTCGCCAGCTCGGGTCGGACTCCACCTCGCGGATGATGTGTTCCATGATGGTCACGGCTTCGACGGGATACTGGCCCGATGCGGACTCGGCCGACAGCATCACGGCGTCCGCGCCGCTGTAGACGGCAGTGGCTACGTCCGAGGCCTCGGCCCGCGTGGGCACCGGGGAACTGATCATGGATTCCAGCATTTGGGTTGCCACGACCACGGGTTTGCCAGCGGCGCGGGCGCTGCGCACGATGCGCTGCTGCAGCACGGGGACGCGCTGCGGCGGGAGTTCCACGCCCAGGTCGCCGCGCGCGACCATGATGCCGTCGGCCTCCTCGACGATGGCGCTCAGGTGCTCGATGGCGGCGGGCTTCTCGAGCTTGGCCATGATCCAGGCGCGCTTGCCCACCAGGCTGCGGGCTTCAATGATGTCTTCCGGGCGCTGGACGAACGAGAGTGCCACCCAGTCCACGCCCAGCGACAGGCCGAATTCCAGGTCGTCGCGGTCCTTGGCGGTCAGCGGTGAAATCGGCAGGATCACGCCCGGCACGTTGACGCCCTTGCGGTCCGACAGCGGCCCGCCCACTATCACCGTGGTCTCGGCGAAGTCCGAGCCGTGGCGGTCGACGTGCAGGCGCAGCTTGCCGTCATCCAGCAGCAGGTCGGTGCCGTCTTCCAGCGCCGCGAAGATTTCCGGGTGAGGCAGGTTGGCGCGCGCGGCATTGCCGTCAGCGGGGTCCAGATCCAGGCGGAAGGCCTGTCCGGGTTGCAGCGTGACCTTGCCGCCGATCATGCGGCCCACGCGCAGCTTGGGTCCCTGCAGGTCCATCAGAATCCCGATGGGGCGGCCGATCTCCTGTTCGATCTGGCGAATGATGCCGTGGCGCTGCGCGTGGTCCTCGTGGGTGCCGTGGCTGAAATTCAGCCGGAAGACGTTGGCGCCGGCCAGCGCCAGCGCGCGGATCTGCTCCGGGCTGGAACTGGCGGGCCCCAGCGTCGCCAAGATGCGGGCGCGTCGTTCGGTCGTCATGGTGGTATGTCTCCTGCGCCCCGGCTCACAAAACCAGGAAGGCGCGAAAATCGTTCACGTTGGTCAGTGTGGGGCCCGTGATCAGCGAGTCGCCCAGGCGCTCGAAGAATCCATGCCCGTCGTTGTCGTCCAGGTGGGTGCGCGGCGGCATGCCCGCAGCCCAGGCGCGAGCCAGCGTGTCTGGCGTGATCAGTGCGCCGGCGATCTCTTCCTGGCCGTCGACTCCGTCCGTGTCGCCCGCCAGTCCGTAGACGCCCGGTGCGCCGTCCAGGGCGATGGCGGCGGACAGCAGGCACTCCACGTTGCGCCCGCCTCGGCCCTGGCCGCGCACGGTCACGGTGGTTTCACCGCCCGACAGCAGAACGCAGGGCGGCGCGATGGGCTGTCCATGGGCGCGCGCCTGCAGGGCGATCCCGGCTAGAACCTTGCCCACGTCGCGTGCTTCGCCTTCGAGGCGGTCGCTCAGGATCAGCGGCGTGATGCCTGCCAGGCGAGCCTCGGCAGCGGCCGCTTCGAGCGCCATCTGGGGGGTTGCGATCAAGTGGGTTTCCACGCGGGCCAAGCGCGGGTCTCCGGGTTTGAGGGTCTCCCCCTCGCCGGATTCCAGCAGGTGCCGCGCGCCATCAGGCAGATCGATGCGGTAGCGGCGTACGATATCAAGCGCATCGGCGCAACGGGTGGGGTCCGCGACGGTCGGGCCGGATGCAATGTCGCAGGGCTGATCGCCCGGGACATCGGAGATCATCAGATTGACGACACGAGCGGGCGCGCAGGCGGCGGCCAGGCGGCCGCCCTTGATGCCCGACAGGTGGCGGCGCACGCAGTTCATCTCGGAGATCGTGGCGCCGGACTTGAGCAGGTCGCGGCTGATGGCCTGCTTGTCCTCCAGCGTCACGCCCGGGCCCGGGACCGGCAGCAAGGACGACCCCCCGCCCGAGATCAGGCAGACCACCAGATCGTCTTCGGTCAGCCTGCGCACCTCTTCGAACAGCAGTTGCGCTCCGACTTTTCCGGCCTGGTCCGGTACAGGGTGCGCGGCCTCCAGGATCCGGATGCGCTCACAGGGGACGTCGTAGCCATAGCGCGTGACCACCACGCCCTGGAGCGGACCCTTCCATTGGCGTTCGAAGGCTTGGGCCATGGCGGCTGAGGCCTTCCCGGCCCCGATGACGATGGTGCGGCCCTTGGGCGCGGGCGGCAGAAATGCTGTGATGCAATGCTCAGGCTGCGCGGCGCGCACGGCAGCCTGAAAGAGTCGCGTCAGGAGCGCGCGGGGCTCGATCGTCATGGATCTGTCCGAAGAAAGGAAGGAAGGGCGCGAGTGCCCATACGGTACGTCACTTTACCGTCCGATCTCGTGGTTGGCGAGCAGTTCGAGCGCACGGACCATGCCGGAATGGTCCCAGGCGGCGCCGTTGTGCGCCACACAGGCGTTGAACAGTTCCTGGGCGACGGCGGTGCTGGGCAGCGACATCCCGAGCTGTTTCGCGGTGGACAGCGCCAGGTTCAGATCCTTCTGGTGCAGGTTGATGCGAAAGCCCGGATCGAACGTGCGCTTGATCATGCGTTCGCCATGCACTTCCAGGATTCGGGAGCTTGCGAATCCGCCCATGAGCGCCTGACGGACCTTGACCGGGTCGGCGCCGGCCTTGGATGCCAGCACCAGAGCTTCGCTGACGGCCTCGATGGTGAGCGCCACGATGATCTGGTTGGCAACCTTGGTGGTCTGGCCGTCGCCGTTCTTGCCGATCAGTGTGACGTTCTTTCCCATCAGGTCGAAGATCGGCTTGCAGGTATCGAAGGCTGCCTGGTTGCCGCCGATCATGATGGTGAGGCTGCCGGCCTTGGCGCCCACTTCACCGCCCGAGACGGGGGCGTCCAGATATTCGCAGCCCAGCGCATTGATCTTGCGGGCGAATTCCTTGGTTGCCACGGGCGAGATCGAACTCATGTCGATGACGATCTTGCCTTCCGACAGGCCGGCCGCCACGCCGTTCTCGCCGAACAGCACTGCTTCCACGTCGGGCGTGTCTGGCACCATGATGATGATGATTTCGGCCGTTTTCGCGACTTCGGCGGCGTTGGCCAGCGGCTTGGCGCCCGCGTCCAGCAGGCTCAGCGGAGTCTTGCTGCGAGTATGGGTCACCAGCGTGTGGCCGCCCTTGATGAGGTTGGCCGCCATGGGGGTGCCCATGATGCCCAGACCGATGAAGCCGATAGTTGCCATGTGAATTCTCCTGTTCAGTGATTGTCGGAAGCGGTCAGGCCATCGCCTCGATCCAGCCCAGCCCGTCTTCAGTGCGCGTGGTCGGCTTGTATTCGCAGCCGATCCAGCCGTCGTAGCCGATGGCGTCGATGTGGCGCAGCAGCCAGTTGAAGTTGATTTCACCCGTCCCGGGCTCGTGGCGTCCAGGGTTGTCCGCCAGTTGCATATGGCCGATGGCCCCCAGGTGCCGGGATATTGTGTTGGCCAGCTCGCCCTCCATGCGCTGCATGTGATAGATGTCGTACTGAATCTTCAGATTGTCGGAGCCGACCTCCGCGATCAGCTCCACCGCCTGCTGGGTGTGCGACAGGTAGAAGCCCGGTATGTCGAAGGTATTGATGGGTTCCATGACCAGCAGGATTCCGGCCTTCTTGAGTTCGCCGGCGGCGTAGCTCAGGTTCGCCACGAACGTGTCATGCACGGCCTGGGGGTCTGCGCCCGCGGGCGCCTTGCCGGCCAGGCAATTGACCCGGGGGCAGTCCAGCGCCTGGGCATATTCCGCAGCCTTCTCCACGCTCTGCCGGAATTCGGCGATGCGGTCGGGATGGCAGGCAATGCCGCGCTCGCCCGCTTCCCAGTCGCCCGCCGGCAGGTTGTGCAGCACCTGCACCAGACCGTTGTCTTTCAGACGTTGGGCCAGCTCATGTTTGTCGTAGGCGTAGGGAAACAGATATTCCACGCCTTTGAAGCCGGCTCTGGCGGCGGCCTGGAAGCGGGCCGGGAAGTCGAGTTCCGTAAAGAGCATCGACAGGTTGGCGGCAAGTTTTGGCATGGTCGTGAGTCTCCTTTGTTGAATGAGGTTGAAGCTTGAATGTCAGTCCAGCAGCGTGATGGCGGTCGGCGCGTCTTCCCCGTGCTCGGCCATTTCCTCGAATTCGTGGATGGCGTCGATGTCGTTGCCCATCGAAATGTTGGTCACGCGTTCCAGGATGAACTCAACCACGACGGGGACCCGGTACTGCCGGATCCAGGCGCGCGCCTGCGCGATGGCCGGTTGGATTTCCTCCGTCTTCTTCACGCGGATCGCCTTGCAGCCGAGCCCTTCGGCCACCTTCACGTGATCGACGCCGTAGCCATCGGTCTCGGGCGAGTTGATGTTGTCGAAGGAAAGCTGCACACAGTAGTCCATGTCGAAGCCACGTTGCGACTGGCGGATCAGGCCCAGATACGCGTTGTTCACCACCACATGAATATAGGGTAGATTGAATTGTGCGCCTACGGCGAGCTCTTCGAGCATGAACTGGAAGTCGTAATCGCCGGACAGTGCCACGATCTCGTCGCCGGTCTCGGCGGCCACCACGCCCAGCGCGGCGGGAATCGTCCAGCCCAGCGGGCCGGCCTGCCCCGCATTGATCCAGTGGCGGGGACCGTAGACGTGCAGCAGCTGAGCGGCGGCGATCTGCGACAGCCCGATGGTGGTGACGTAACGCACGTCTTTGCCAAACGCTTTGTTCATTTCCTCGTACACGCGCTGCGGCTTGAGCGGCGATTGGCCGAAGTGCGTCTTGCGCTGCATGGATTTTTCGCCCTTGCGCGCCCGGCATTCCCGGGCCCAGCTGCCGCGGTCGCGCAGTCGGCCACCGGCCTTCAGTCGCCGGGCTTCCGCGATCATGAGGCGCAGCGCCGCATCCGCATCCGATGCGATGCCGAAGTCGGGGCCGAAGACCTTGCCGATCTGCGTGGGATCCACGTTGATGTGCACGAAGGTGCGGCCCTTGGTATAGACCTGGGTCGAACCCGTGTGGCGGTTGGCCCAGCGATTGCCGATCCCCATCACGAAGTCGGAGGCCAGGAAGCTGGCGTTGGCGTAGCGGTGCGCGGTCTGCAGCCCGACCATCCCGGCCATGAGCGGGTGGTCGTCCGGAATCACGCCCCAGCCCATCAAGGTCGGCACCACGGGTACCCCGGTCAGCTCGGCGAATTCCTGGAACAACGCTTCCGCGCCGGAACTGAAGATTCCGCCGCCGGCCACGAGCAGCGGGCGCTCGGCGGCGTTCAGCATGGCAACCGCCTTGGCGGCCTGGGCGGGCGTGGCGGCGGGTTTGAAGACGGCGAGCGGCTGGTAGGTCTCGACGTCGAATTCGATTTCCGCCATCTGCACGTCGAAGGGCAGGTCGAGCAGCACCGGCCCTGGCCTGCCGGAGCGCATGAGGTGGAACGCCTGCTGGAGCATGTGGGGCACAAGTTCGGGCTCGCGTACGGTCACGGCCCATTTGGTCACGGGCTTGGCGATAGCTTCGATGTCCACGGCCTGGAAGGCCTCCTTGTGCAACTGCGCACGAGGCGCCTGGCCGGTGATGCACAGAATGGGAATCGAGTCGCCGGATGCGGAATACAAGCCGGTGATCATGTCCGTTCCAGCCGGGCCCGAGGTGCCCAGGCAGACACCGATGTTGCCGGGTCTGGCGCGTGTATAGCCCTCGGCCATGTGCGAAGCGCCCTCGACGTGGCGCGCCAGGATCGGGGTGAAGCCGCCGTGCTGGCGCAGTGCGGAATACAGCGGGTTGATGGCGGCGCCGGGCACGCCGAACAGGGTAGTGATGCCTTCTTTCCGCAGGACGGCCGCGGCGGCGTCCACTGCTCTCATCTTGGCCATGGTGGCTCCTGGTGTTTTGGGGGTGGAAACCCGTCGTACGGGCTTGGCGTCTGCCGGCCCCGTGGGTTCAGCAGGGGGCCGAGTCCAGAATACGGAGAAGCGTGGGACACGGGAATGCCAGGAGAGGACATTTCTGTACATACTTAAAGTATGTGTTAGCGAGTATCCTGTCAGTATTGCGGGGTCGATTTCGGGCGTGTGGCAAAGATCGCTCAGGCCCACCTTGTCGGAGAAATCCATTGAATCAAAAGCAGTTCACGGCCATTGCGGAGTAAAGGGCCTGCCATGAGCCGGTACACCGAAATACACAGTTTTGTATTGATTGCCGAACGAGGCAGCTTCGCAGCGGCCGCGCTGGTGGAGGGCGTCACGCCGGTGATCATGGGTCGCCGGCTGACGGCTTTGGAGAAGCGTCTGGGCGTGCAACTCATGCACCGGTCCACCCGCGGCCTGGTGCTGACGGACCTGGGGGAACGCTACCTGGAGAAGTGCCAGCAGCTCATCCAGGACTTCGACGAAGCCGACGCCAGCATTATGGTCCGGCGCCAGACGCTGACCGGCCATCTGGTCGTTTCGGCCCCCGCGTCATTCGGCCGTTTGCATGTGGCGCCGCATGCGCTGACGTTTCGGACGCATTATCCCGAGCTTGCGCTCTCCTTCAATTTCACGGATAGCGTGGTGGATCTGGTGCGCGAGGGTTACGACATGGCCATTCGGATCGGTGAAGTCACCGACCCCAATTACGTGGCAGTCCGCCTGTACCCGAATCAGCGTGTGGTCTGCGGCACGCCCGAGTATTTCGAACGCTACGGCGTGCCGCGCGTGCCGGAAGACCTGTCGCGTCACAACTGCCTGGCCTTCAACCTGCAGGGTGGGCAGCATCGCGGCTGGACCTTCCTGCGGGACGGCAAGCGATTCGCGGTGCGGGTCCGGGGCGATCTGGCCTGCAACGATGGCGAGCTGCTCTACCATTGGGTGCGCGCCGGGCTGGGGGTGGGCTGGCGCTCCACCTGGGAGATCCAGCGGGAGCTC
>DATNAI010000038.1:0-9959 GCA_035572875.1 Castellaniella sp.
TGCGCGATGTCGAACAGAACCTTTTGACCCTCTTTCAGAGTCTTGAAGCCGTTCATCTGAATCGATGAAAAATGCGCGAAAAGGTCTTCCCCCCCGTTGTCGGGAGTAATGAAGCCAAAGCCTTTGGCATCATTGAACCACTTAACCGTCCCGGTCAATTTCTGTGACGCTTCGGTACTTTCGATGGATTCCGACATGCAAACTGCCTCTCTCGACTATAGTGTAGGGTTCATACGTCCCCGGCCATCAGAGTTGACGACCGTAGGAATACGGTGATCATGCTGAATCTGATGTCGTTCAGTCAACTATGGAAACTACTAGGAAAGTCGCTGGCGATAAAGGCCACTTCCCTGTTTTTGATGCATGCCGACCGTCATTCAGACCCAGCGTGAACTGAGCAGCGAAACAACGCCGGTGCGTTTGGCGCCGCCGCCGATGTATCGGGTCATATTGCTCAACGACGACTATACGCCCATGGATTTCGTGGTCCGTGTGCTGGAAGTCGTCTTTCACAAGAATGGAGCCGAAGCGGAGCGCATCATGCTCGAGGTCCATCATCAGGGGCGTGGCGTGTGCGGCATCTATACTCGCGACGTGGCGGCAACCCGCGTCGACAGGGTGTTGCGCATGGCGCACGCCGACCAGCATCCCCTGCAGTGTTTGATGGAACCTGTTCCGGTTCCGTGAGTCTTACCCGGCGGGTAATCCCTGTGGGGAACCCGGTGGCCATTTAGTCATAGAATAGAAGCAACGGATTGGTTCATCCGCTCCGATATGCAATGGAGGAAGCGTGATTTCCGAAGAGCTTGAAGTCAGCCTGCATATGGCGTTCGTTGAAGCCCGCGCGGCACGGCACGAATTCATTACCGTCGAGCACTTGCTCCTGTCCTTGCTGGATAACGCGTCGGCGGTGGAGGTCTTGCGCGCTTGCGGCGCGGACGTCGAGTCGCTGCGCCAGGATCTGCGCAAATTCATTGCAGAGAACACGCCCGTATTCCCGGGCGAGGGCGAGGTCGACACACAGCCCACGCTCGGTTTTCAGCGTGTCATCCAGCGCGCCATCATGCACGTGTCATCCAACGGTTCCAGCAAGGCCGCCGTCACGGGAGCCAATGTGCTGGTGGCCATGTACGGCGAGAAGGACTCCCACGCGGTGTACTTCCTGGTCCAGCAAAGCGTCTCGCGGCTGGACGTGGTCAATTTTCTGTCGCATGGCATCACCAAGGCGCCCGAGGAACCCTCCGTGCCCGATGGCTCTCGCCAGGAGCCACCCGCGGCCGATCCCAAGATCGAGCAGCAGAAGTCGGCGCTGGAAACTTACGCCACCGACCTGAATGCGGAGGCCCTGAAGGGCAACATCGATCCGCTCATCGGCCGCGAGGACGAGGTGGAGCGCGTCATCCAGGTCCTGTGCCGCCGGCGGAAGAACAATCCGCTGCTGGTCGGAGAGGCCGGCGTGGGCAAGACGGCCATCGCAGAGGGCCTGGCGTGGCGCATCACACAGGGCGACGTGCCCGATGTCTTGCATGGCACGCAGGTCTATGCGCTGGACATGGGGGCGTTGCTGGCCGGCACCAAATATCGGGGCGACTTCGAACAGCGCCTGAAACTGGTCTTGAAGTCGCTGCGGGACAACCGCCAGGCGATTCTTTTCATCGACGAGATCCACACCCTGATCGGGGCAGGCTCTGCTTCGGGCGGGACGCTGGACGCTTCCAACCTGCTCAAGCCGGCGCTGTCCTCGGGGCAGCTCAAGTGCATCGGCGCCACCACCTATACCGAGTACCGAGGCATTTTCGAAAAGGACCACGCGCTGGCGCGGCGTTTTCAGAAGATCGATGTGCCTGAACCGTCGGTGGAGCAGACCATTCAGATCTTGCGCGGCCTGAAGGCCCGCTTCGAGGCTCACCATCAGGTGCGTTTCTCCGGCGCGGCGATTACGGCGGCGGCTGAACTGGCGGCGCGCCACATCAGCGATCGCTTTCTGCCGGACAAGGCCATCGACGTGATCGACGAGGCGGGCGCCGCGCAACGGCTGCTTCCGAGGTCGCGCCAGAAAAAACTCATCGGACGCGCGGAAATCCAGGCCACGGTCGCGCGCATTGCGCGCATTCCACCGCAAAACGTCTCTACCGACGACCGCCATCGGCTTGCGACGCTTGAGCGGGACTTGAAGGCGGTGGTCTTTGGTCAGGACAAGGCTATTTCGGCGCTGGCTGCTTCGATCAAGATGGCGCGCTCTGGCTTGGGACGGCCTGACAAGCCCATCGGCTGCTTCCTGTTTTCGGGACCGACCGGCGTGGGCAAGACCGAAGTCGCGCGCCAGTTGGCTTTCGTGCTTGGAATCGAACTGCTGCGTTTCGATATGTCCGAATACATGGAGCGACACACCGTTTCCCGGCTGATCGGTGCGCCTCCCGGGTATGTCGGGTTCGATCAGGGCGGGTTGCTGACCGAAGCCGTTGCCAAGCAGCCGCATTGCGTGCTGTTGCTCGACGAGATCGAAAAGGCCCACCCCGACGTCTACAACATCCTGCTGCAAGTCATGGATCATGGGACGCTCACCGACAACAATGGCCGCAAGACGGACTTCCGCAATGTGATCCTGGTCATGACCACGAACGCCGGCGCGGACACCCTCAACCGCAACGCCATCGGGTTCGCGACGACGGTGCACACGGGCGACGAGATGGCCGAGATCAGGCGTCTGTTCACGCCGGAGTTCCGCAACCGGCTGGATGCCATCATCGGTTTTGCGGCATTGCCGCGCGAAGTCATCATGCAGGTGGTGGACAAATTCCTGATGCAACTCGAAGATCAGCTTCACGAAAAGCGGGTCGAAGTCATCTTCACGCAGGCGCTGCGGGATTATCTCGCCCGCGAAGGCTTCGATCCGGCCATGGGCGCGCGCCCCATGCAGCGGCTGATCCAGGACACCATTCGCCGTGCACTGGCCGACGAATTGCTGTTCGGTCGGCTGACTCATGGTGGACCGGTTGAGGTCGATCTTGACGCCCAGGGCCAGGTGGTGCTGAATTTTCCGGATGCCTCCGCCGACCGCGGGGCTGTCCCCGCGCCGTCGCGCCCTGAGCCCGAGCTCGTGGATTGATGCGGGGCGGGCCTCTGATCGCCTGCGTGCACTGCGGTACCCTGCACCGCCGGGCGCCAGTGGCGCCCGGCGGTCGTGCTCTGTGCCGTTGCTGCCATGCCGAGCTTTATCGACGGGGCTGGCTTTCCCCCGACCAGTGGTATGCGATGGCGTGGGCGACCCTCGTCGTCTTCGTCCTGGCTCAGGCCTTTCCGCTTGCGGATATCTCGGTTCAGGGCGTGGACCTTCAGGTGACCTTCTGGGGGGCGCTCCGTCTGGCATGGGACCGGGGCTATTACGGTGTGTCGATTCTGACGGGGCTGGTGGGATTCTGGTTTCCCCTGATCTGTATCGTGCTCACGCTTCGCGGCATGGAACTCATCCTGTCCCAGGTCGGTACCGGCTCGCTGGCCCGGGCGCTGCGCTGGTTGGAGTGGCTGACGCCCTGGTCCATGGCGTCGGTGCTGGTGCTGGCCATGCTGGTCGCATTCGTGAAGCTGGCGGGGCTTGCCCATGTAGAGGGCGGCCCGGGGCTGTATGCGTTCTTCGTGCTGATCTTCCTGCTGGCCGGACTGGGGCGCTGGGATGCGCCGGCGCTCTGGCGTCTGGCCGAAGATGGGGGCGGTGTCATCGTGTCCGGCTCGCACGGGACCGGCTCGGTCTGTGATCGCTGTGGGTTCGTCCAGGCACCACAGGCGACGGGACGCTGCCTGCGTTGCGGTTCGCGCATTCCGCACTCTGCCGTTCAACACCGGGGCGAGGTCTGGGCCCTGGTGGTGGCAGCCGTCATCTTTTATATTCCTGCCAACGTTCTGCCGGTGATGCAGGTACAGACGTTCCTGGGAAGCAGCGAGCACACGATTCTGGGTGGTGTGGTCGAACTCTGGCGCGCGGGTTCGTGGGATCTGGCCGTGATCGTATTTGTCGCGAGCGTACTGGTTCCCCTGACCAAGTTGCTCGCGTTGGCCTCGCTGCTGCTTCGCGAACATTCCGGGGGCGGCGCCCCCGAGCAACGCCGGCGGACGCGTCTTTATGCCGCTGTGGAACGTATCGGGCAGTGGTCCATGCTGGATGTCTTCGTGGTGGTGCTGCTGGCCGCCATGGCGAACTTCCAGGGCTTGACGCGGGTCGTGATCGGGCCCGCCGCGCTGAACTTCGGCATGGTCGTGATCCTCACCGTGGCCGCCACCCTGCGCTATGATCCCCGCCGCGGATGGGATCCATTACGGGAGCCGATCGATGACTGAAGAAGAGCGCCCGGAAGGCCCTGCGGAGCCCGCTTCGCCGCCGGGGCCGATTCTTGTTCCCGGTCGAGGCCTGCATTGGTCCTGGGTGTGGCTGGTGCCGCTGCTGGCGCTGGCCGTCGGGGTGTCGCTGGTCGCCTCGGTCTGGATTCGTACCGGTCCGGTGATCACGATCAGTTTTCCGACGGCGGCGGGTCTGTCCGTCGGACAGACGAAGCTGCGCTATCGCAATGTCGATATCGGCGAGGTCAGGGACATCCGAGTGGCGCCGGACCGGCAGGAGGTATTGGTCGATGTGCAGCTCAAGCGTGAGGGTGCCGACTACATCACCCAAAAGGGCTCCAAATTCTGGGTAGTGCGCCCGCAGGTGAGTTTGGCCGGGGTCTCCGGGCTGAATACCCTGATCTCGGGGGAGTACCTGAGCGTGGATGCACCCACTCGTGTGGAGGGTCCCCCGGTCTACGAGTTTCAGGGGCTGGAAAACCAGCCCGAGGTGCTCAGCGGTCAAGGCGGCAGCCGCTACACGCTCCACGCCGATGACCTGGGGTCGCTCTCGGTGGGCTCTCGCGTCTATTACCGGCGTGTCGAGGTGGGGCGCGTGGTGAGCTACGCCATGGCCGATGATGGACGGTCCGTGCAGATACAGGTGTTCGTGCGCAAGCCCTATGATCGTTATGTGACTCCCGATACGCGGTTCTGGAATAGCAGCGGGGTGGACATGTCGGTCTCGCCCGACGGCGTGCGGGTGCGTACCGGTGGGTTGTCGGCCATTCTGAATGGCGGCGTGGCCTTTGCCCAGGCGGATGAATCGGCCTCCTATGACGGAGTGGCGGACACGACGCCCGCAAAGCCGGGCAGCGTCTACACACTGTTTGAGACCCGCGACGAGGCTCTTGCTGATCCGGATGGCAAGGCTTCACCCATCGAGTTGCATTTTGATCAGTCGGTCCGCGGGTTGCGGGTCGGCGCCGCAGTCGACTTTCGCGGTCTGGCGATCGGCAAGGTCGTCGACATTGACGTCGAGTACGACGCGGGTCGACGGCGCTTTTATGTCCGGGTGAGAGCGCTGATCTACCCGATGCGCTTCAGCGATGCCTATCGGGCGCTGGTGCGGTCCGAACATGGCAAAGAAGGCGCCGCTCTGCTGGAACCTCTGATCCAGCACGGTCTGCGGGCCCAGTTGCGCTCGGCCAGCCTTCTGACCGGGCAGCAATACGTCGCGATGGACTTCTTCCCCAACGAGAAAACCGTACCCCCGGGCGAGGCTGCCACCACCCAGGGTTACCTGGTACCCACGGTCCCGGGAGATTTCGACCGACTGCAGGGTCAGTTGGCCAGCATCGTGACAAAACTGGACCGCGTTCCGCTGGACCAGATCGGGCAGGAATTGCAAGGCAACCTGGAGAGTTTGAAATCACTGTTGCAGCGCCTCGATGGCCAGGTGGCCCCTCAGGCCGCCCGGACGCTGCGCTCGGCGCAGCGCTCCCTGGATCGGGTCGGGCAGACACTGGATCCGAATGCGCCCCTCCTGGCCGGCATGCAGGGAACCTTGCAGGAGCTGGACCGCGCCGCCCGCGCCCTGAGGGTGCTGGCCAATGCCTTGCAGGCGCACCCGGAGACCCTGCTGCGCGGACATGCGACCGATCAATTGCACTAGGAGACCTTCATGATACGCACAGCCTGGGCGGCGTTCGGGGTGATGGCGCTGATGGCGGGGTGCGCGGCTCCGGCCATCCACTATTACAGCCTGGCCTCTTCCGCGCTCGGGTCCACGCCAGAAGTCCCGGCTTCGCGGCCAACGTACGGCCTTCGCCTGCAGGTGTCGGAGGTGCCGGCCGAAGTGGATCGGATGCAGCTTGTCGTCCGCGACCCCGCATCGGGTCCGTCGGTTCAGGTGCTCAATCAATCCCTATGGTCCGCGCCGTTGCGCGACCAGATTCAGGAGCGGCTGTCCGGGTCGGTGGCCGGCGCGCTGGGCGTGCCGGATCTGAATCGGATGCCGGGCATGGCAGGCCTTCGGGCGCGTACCGTGACCGTGCGCGTGACGCGTTTTGACCTCGTGTGGGACGAGCGCGCCGTGCTTGAGGCCGACTGGACGGACCATGGTCCTGGCGCGTCGGCGCCCCGGTTGTGCCGCGCGGGGGTTTCCCTGTCGGTCGGTGCCGGGATGGCGGCGCTGGTCGACGGCCAGCGCCGGGCGTTGCAGTCGCTGGGCCGCCTGATAGCCGGCCAGGGGTCCACGCCGGGTTCCACCGGCATCCCAGGGGTTCAATATTCAGGTTGCACCTGATAAGATAACGGGTTAACCATAATGGAAGGGTTGGGTACAACCCGGTAGCATACCCTTCGGGCCGGGACCCCTCCCGGCTCTGGTTTTCTGGCGAATCCTGATATGAGCACGGTTACCCTGGGTGTAAAGGTCGATGAGGCGCTGCGCGGGCGCCTGAAGCAACTGGCGGAATCAATGGGGTGCACGCCTCACTGGTTGCACAAGCAGGCGCTGGTGACTTACATCGAAGCGATCGAGCGGGGCCAGGTCCCTCAGGATATCGATCATCGACCAGGTTCTGACGCCCCTGAGGCATCCGGCGAGTCCGATCCGCAAATGCCTTTCTACGCGTTCGCCCAGGATATTCAGCCGCAATCCGTGCTGCGCTCGGCGATCACGGCCGCCTATAGACGGCCGGAGCCGGAATGCGTAGCCATGTTGCTGGACCAGGCCGAGGTCGAGCAGGCCGAGCCGGTGCGGGCGCTGGCGACGCGCCTGGTCGGGGCGTTGCGCGACAAGCGCACCGGTGGCGGTGTCGAGGGCGTCATCCAGGAGTTTTCCTTGTCCAGCCAGGAAGGCGTGGCCCTGATGTGCCTGGCCGAAGCGCTGCTGCGCATTCCGGATCGCGCCACGCGCGACGCTCTCATTCGTGACAAGATCAGCCGGGGAGACTGGAAGGCGCACATCGGCGAATCGCAGTCATTGTTCGTGAATGCCGCGACCTGGGGCTTGCTGGTCACCGGGAAACTGGTGGGCGTACACAGTGAACAGAACCTGTCCCGGGCGCTGACCCGACTGATTGCCAAAGGCGGCGAGCCGCTGATTCGCCGCGGGGTGAACATGGCCATGCGGCTCATGGGCGAGCAGTTTGTGGCCGGGCAGACGATCGCCTCGGCGCTGGCCAATGGCCGCAAGCTCGAAGACATCGGCTTCCGCTATTCCTACGACATGCTGGGGGAAGCGGCGACGACGGCCGAGGATGCTGCCCGCTACCACAAGTCCTATCAGCAGGCCATCCATGCCATCGGCAAGGCTGCCCAGGGACGGGGCATTTACGAAGGCCCGGGAATCTCGATCAAGCTTTCGGCGCTGCATCCGCGCTATGCCCGTGCACAACGGGATCGTGCCATGGGGGAATTGCTGCCTCGCATGCTGGAGCTTGCCGTTCTGGCCCGCCATTACGACATCGGTTTGAATATCGATGCCGAAGAAGCCGATCGCCTGGAGCTGTCACTGGACCTGCTGGAGGCGATGTGCTTTGACGAGCGCTTGCGCGGTTGGAACGGCATCGGCTTCGTGGTCCAGGCCTATCAGAAGCGCTGTCCCTTCGTGATTGACTTCCTGATCGATCTGGCGCGCCGCAGCAAGCATCGCCTGATGGTCCGACTGGTCAAAGGCGCCTATTGGGACTCGGAGATCAAGCGTGCGCAAGTCGATGGCCTGGAAGGCTATCCGGTCTATACGCGCAAGGTTCACACCGATGTGTCGTATCTCGCCTGTGCCCGCAAGTTGTTGTCGGCTCCCGAGGCGGTCTTTCCGCAGTTTGCGACCCACAACGCGCAGACCATGGCGTCGATCTATTACCTCGCTGGCGAAAATTACTATCCCGGGCAGTATGAATTCCAGTGTCTGCACGGCATGGGCGAGGCGCTGTACGAGGAGGTCGTCGGTCCCGTCTCCAAGGGCAGGCTGAACCGGCCTTGCCGGATCTATGCTCCGGTGGGGACCCATGAAACGCTGCTGGCCTATCTGGTGCGCCGCCTCCTGGAAAACGGCGCCAACACGTCTTTTGTCAACCAGATCGGGGACAGGAGCATTCCGGTCGATGGGCTGGTGGCGGACCCGGTGAGCAAGGCGCGCGCCATCCAGCCGCTGGGCGCGGCGCATGATCGGATTCCTCTTCCGCGCGACCTGTATCGGTCGCGAGGTGATCATCGCCTCAACTCGGCCGGCCTGGACCTCAGCAACGAACATCGCCTCGGGTCTCTGGCGGCCGCGCTCCTGGCCAGCGGCACTCAGGAGTGGCGTGCCGCGCCGGCCGGGGACTGGGACCCGGCCGGCGCCCGGCCGGTCCTGAACCCTGCGGATCACCGCGATCAGGTCGGAATGCTGATCGAGGCGAACGACGGCGACGTGCAGACCGCATTGCGCCGCGCCGAGTATGCCGCGCCCATCTGGGCGGCCACCCCCGTGTCCGATCGCGCCCAGTGCCTGCGGCATGCGGCCCAGATCATGGAAGCCGAGATGCAGACCACCATAGGGCTCATCGTGCGCGAGGCCGGGAAGTCCTATCCGAATGCGATTTCCGAAGTACGGGAAGCGGTGGATTTTCTGCGCTACTATGCCGCCCGCATCGAAGCCGAGTTTTCCAACGACACGCATCGGCCGCTGGGGCCGGTGCTGTGCATCAGTCCGTGGAATTTCCCACTGGCGATCTTCACTGGCCAGATCAGTGCGGCTCTGGCCGCCGGGAACGTCGTTCTGGCCAAACCGGCCGAGCAGACCAACCTGATTGCGGCGTACGGGGTATCGGTGCTGCATCGTGCGGGCGTCCCGGCGGCCGCCGTGCAACTGCTGCCCGGACAGGGCGAAACGGTGGGAGCCGCGCTGGTGGCGAGTCCAGCGATTCGCGGCGTCATGTTCACGGGCTCCACAGAGGTCGCGAAACTCATCGCGGCCACCTTGGCAAAACGCCTGGATCCTACAGGTCGTCCAGTCCCGCTGATTGCCGAGACGGGGGGCCAGAATGCCCTTATCGTGGATTCCTCGGCGCTCACCGAGCAGGTCGTCTACGACGTTCTCAGCTCCGCTTTCGATTCGGCGGGCCAGCGCTGCTCGGCCCTCAGAGTGCTGTGCGTGCAGGAAGACTGCGCCGATCGCACACTGACCATGCTGCGCGGCGCGTTGCAGGAGCTGAGGGTAGGGCGGCCGGATCTGCTGTCCACCGATATCGGCCCGGTCATCGATGCCCAGGCACAAAGCGTCATCGAGAAGCACGTGGCGGCCATGCAGACGTCCGGGCACCCCGTGGCGCGACGAGAACTGGAGGCGGAGCAGACGCGCCACGGCACGTTCGTCGCCCCCACCCTGATCGAAATCACCGACGTGGGGGAACTGGAACGCGAGGTCTTCGGCCCAGTGCTGCACGTGCTGCGCTATCAGCGCGAGGACCTGGATCGTGTCATCGATGAGATCAACGGACGTGGCTATGGCCTGACGTTCGGTGTGCATACGCGACTGGACGAAACCGTTCATCATGTGACCGATCGCATCCGGGCGGGAAACATCTACGTCAATCGCAATATCGTAGGCGCCACGGTCGGTGTGCAGCCATTTGGCGGCGAAGGCCTGTCGGGCA
>DATNAI010000039.1:0-2540 GCA_035572875.1 Castellaniella sp.
CCAGGTGCTTCTCCGCGAGCGCCATGCCGACGCCCATCGCGAACCCCTGCCCCAGAGGACCCGTCGTGACTTCCACGCCCTCGGCCTCGCCGCGCTCCGGATGGCCCGGCGTCTTCGATCCCCATTGCCGGAACTGCTGCAGGTCCTCGATCGACAGGTCATAGCCGGTCAGGTGCAGCACCGAATACAGCAGCGCCGACGCATGCCCATTCGACAGGACGAATCGGTCCCGATTGGCCCAGTTCGCATTCTTCGGGTTGTGCTGCATGTACTTGTGGTAGAGCAGATACGCGATTGGCGCGCATCCCAGCGGCGCACCCGGATGCCCGCTCTTGGCCTTCTCTACCGCATCCACCGCAAGGAACCGCAGGGCATTAATCGACAACTGGTCCAGATCACTCATAAACTCTCGCACTCCTCCACATTTGGCCAGGGATCAAAAAGACAGGTCAGTCCTGATTTTGCGCTCTGGTAGTTGGATGACGCAAACCGCACCCCCGCATCGGGCCAAAGCGCACCAGTCCTGAGCAGCAGACCCTCAAAGGACGAAAAGACGTTCCGAAGATGGCCGCAGTTCCTGCGCATCGGTTACCGCCGGCGCTGGGGCCTCACTCGAGGGCGACGTGGTAATTCCGCCCCTCCCATCGGTTCTCCTCCGGCCAAAATAACGTGAACTCGAGCGCCCCCGATTGCCCCGACCTGGTCGGCAGATCCGCATACGATCCCGCATATCCCAGCTGGGTGCTCTCCAACACCTGCCTGGACCTCCAGCCATCGGCCGTCCACGTCACCTGAAACCGTGCCGCCGACGTGATCCGCAGCGTACGCCCTGCATCCATCCGGCTGATCTGCCGCCGCGCGGTGTTGAACACCTCCATCGCGCTCGGCGGACGCTGCTTCTTCGCGTACCGCTCTTCGACAATCGGAATCCGATCGAACACTGCCCCATCGGCGGCCGAACGCAGCAGCTTCAGGTACTCCGAATGGGCCCATACCAGCGGCATCGCCGATCCCGCCGGACGACCCCAGCGCAACCCGTTCTTGTCCGGTTCATCCCAGATTTGTTCCGGCAGCATACCGCCGCACGAGGCAAAGTTTTCCATCGCGCGAATCAGCGGACGTACGTCACGCCCGGCCGCGAGCTCATAATGCGCGCGTTCGCCGGTCAGCAGCGGCCACGCCCGGCCCTGGCCACAGCCCAGGAAGGGGCCGCCATCGGTGCGCTGCCCGTAGCCATCGTGGTTATAGCGAAGCCAGCATGGACCCTGAGGCACGTCCCGCTTCAGCACGTGATCGACGACCTTGATCGTATCCAGAACGACTGGATCATCTGGCGCCCGGACGCCATATCGCACCAGTTCCAGAAATCCGCCATCGACAATCTCCCTTGCCTCGAACTCCGACTTCTGGTCCGGCGCCAGATTGTTGATGTGGACCGTTTCCCTGCCGCAACCCTCGTGCGCGTATGGCTCGCCACATTCCGGCGGGCGAATCCGCATGTAGTGCCGCTTCACCTCCGGATGCAGCACGCCGTTGTTCGTCACCGTCCAGTCTTCCAGGTGGCCCTCGATCCAGTCCGCATGTTCCTCCAGAAAGCGCGCGAGTTCCTCCGACTCGTGCGCATAGGCCAGATCCGCCGCGCAGATCAACCCCGCAATGACGGCGGCCAGCGTTGAAGGCGAATAGCCGGCGGCCTCCTCCCAGCGCTCCTGCTGCGTGACTGGCGCATACCGGACCAGAAAGCCGGCCGCACGCTCCACAAACGGAAAAACCGCAAAGTTCTCGAGCGCATTCAGCTTCCAAAGCCGCCAGGCGAGGATGATCGGGAACGCCACCTCATCCAGCTGAATGCCGGTCCAGTACGGCTCGCCGTTGACCCAGAAATTCTGCGCGAACCCGCCATCCGGCTTCTGCGTGCAGGCCAGATAGACAAGGGCGCGCAGCGCCGTGTCCACGCGACCGCAGGCCATCAGGGCTGTCGCTGTCTGCACCATGTCACGCGTCCACACCAGGTGATACCCGCCCAGGTCGTCGTCGCCTTTCGCATATCCCCACGGGATCGACGCCGACGCGATGAATGCGCCCGCGAAAGTCTTGTCCTCATGCGCCAGCACGACGTTATGGCTTACCTGCAGCAGGCGACCGCCGTCCTGCGCGTGCTTGGCGAGTTGCATCGGAGTAGCCACACGATGCCACTGCTCGATGAAGCGCTTCAGGTGCTTTTCAAACGGCACCGCCAGCGCCCCGATCGTTGCCGCCAGGGCCATATGATGGCCCTCGCCGAATCCAATCCCCAGCGTGAACTCGCGCGTGTGCTCCTGCGGAATCTCCGCCATCACCGCAATATTCCCGTTCGTCGCCGACCCGAACTCCCAGTCCATGAGCAGGTTGTTTTTCAGATCCTGCCAGCCGTCGCTCGCGCCCACAAATCCGCAGCTCGCGCGCGAAAATCCCCAGTCGCAGGCCAGCGCCAGCGACATCTCTTCCTTCCATGCGATCACGACTTTTTTGCCGGCGACCTCGGCCACCCGCGCCGAGTT
>DATNAI010000040.1:0-8031 GCA_035572875.1 Castellaniella sp.
CGGGATTCATGATGCCCTGGGGGTCCAGTACTGCTTTGATCCTGTGCATCAGGGCCATTTCGACGGGGTCCTTGTAGCGCGGCAGGGCATCCCGCTTCAATTGACCGACGCCATGCTCGGCGCTGATCGACCCGCCGACCCTGTGAACCCGGTCGTGCACCAGCGCGTACACATCGTCCTGGCGTGCCAGGAGCTGGCCTTCGGCCCAGTCTGCGCCGCGCGCTACGTTGTAGTGCAGGTTGCCATCGCCCAGGTGTCCGAAGATCACATGGCGAATCCCCGGGAACGCAGCCTGGAGCGCCGCATTGGTGCCCTCGACGAATTCGGCCATGCGGGAGACCGGGATCGAGACATCGTGCTTGATGCTCTTGCCGATTTCCTTTTCGGCCAACGGGATGCTCTCGCGCAAGTGCCACAGGGCATGGCTCTGCGCCACCGATTCGGCAATCACGGCGTCCTGCACGCAGCCATTCTCGATGGCCTCGCCGACCACGACCTCGAAGCGTTCGCGCGCATGGGTCTCGGATTCGCTGTCGGACAGCTCCAGCAGCGTGAACCACGGCAATTGGGCCGATGGACCCTCGAAGGGAAAACGCTGCTGCGGGAAGCAGCGCACCACGTCGCGCAGGCAGTCGCCGGCCATGAGTTCAAAACCGGTGAGCGAGGCTCCCAACCCGGCGCGCGCGCGCCCCAGCATCTGGATGGCCGCCTCGATGGATTCCAGCGCCAGCAAGGCCGTGCACCGCGCCACCGGCAATGGAAAGAGCTTCAGTGTGGCCGCGGTGATCACCCCCAGCGTTCCCTCGCTGCCGATGAACAGGTCGCGAAGATCGTATCCGGTATTGTCCTTGCGCAAGCCCCGCAGGCCATGCCAGACGTCGCCCTGCGCGGTGACGACCTCGAGCCCCAATGCGAGCTCGCGCATGTTGCCATAGCGCAGCACCTGAGTGCCGCCCGCGTTGGTGGCCAGGTTACCCCCTATCGTGCAGCTGCCTTCGGCCGCCAGGCTGAGCGGAAACAGGCGGCCGGCTTCACGGGCGGCCTGTTGCACCGACTGCAGGACGCAGCCCGCCTCGACTTCCATGGTGTCATTGTCCGTGTCGATGCCCCGAATGCGGTTGAGCCGCTGCAGGGACAGGATGATGGCCGAGCCCGATGCGTCCGGCGTGGCGCCGCCGCACAACCCCGTGTTGCCGCCCTGGGGGATCAGCGGGATGTCGTGATCCGCGCAGAAACGCACAGCCTGGGCGACCTGGCCCGTATCAGCAGGCCGCACGACAGCGAGGGCCTGGCCGCGGTACCGTTCGCGCCAGTCCACCATAAAGGGCTGCGCGTCGGCGCCCGTGAGGACATGCGGTGCTCCCAGCATCGCGCGCAAAGCTTCCAGAGTTTCCATGGTCAGGGCCTTCTGCATCCGGTCAACGAATCGATCCCCGATTGTAATCGGCGATAATGAAACCCAACTCTGGAGACTGCCTTGACCGATCAAACTTCCCTGCCCGCCGCCGTCTTCAAGGCCTACGACATTCGCGGAACCGTCCCCGCCCAGTTGAATGAGCGCTTTGCCTATCGCCTTGGGCTGGCGCTGGCCGCGCAATCGCGCCAGGAAGGCGTCCGCAGCATGGTGGTGGGACATGACGGCCGGATCAGCAGTCCGGCGCTCTCTGATGCGTTGCAGGCGGGCTTGCAGACGGGCGGCCTCAATACCGTGGACCTGGGGCTCGTCCACACGCCGCTGGTCTACTTTGCGACGCACCTGGACGGCAGCGGATCCGGCGTGGCAATCACCGGCAGCCATAATCCGCCGGAGTACAACGGCTTCAAACTCATGATCGCCGGCCGCACGCTGCACGGCGATGACATCCAGGCATTGCGCACGGCCATGGCCGACATCGAGGCGCCAAAAGGCATCGCGCCGGGCCAGGGCAGCAGCCAGGATCTGGTCGACACCTACATCCGCCACATCACCGACCACATCCGCCTGGCGCGTCCGCTGAAGATTGCCATCGATTGCGGCAACGGCGTGGGCGCTGTGGTCGCGGGCCGACTGTTCCGCGCGCTGGGCTGCACGGTGGATGAACTTTACGCCACGGTGGACGGCACGTTTCCCAATCACCATCCCGATCCCGCCGATCCGGCCAACCTGCAGGATCTGATCGCCCATCTCCAGCACACCGACTGCGAACTCGGCCTGGCCTTCGACGGAGACGCCGACCGGCTGGGCGTGGTCACCCGCAATGGCCAGATCATCTGGCCGGATCGCCAGCTCATCCTGTTTGCACGCGACATTCTGCAACGGGTTCCGGGCGCTCCTATCATTTTCGATGTGAAATGCAGCCGCCACCTGGTGCAGGCCATCCGCGACGCCGGCGGCGTACCGACCATGTCGCAGACCGGGCACTCGCTCATCAAGGCCAAGCTGGCCGAAACGGGCGCGCCGCTGGCCGGCGAAATGAGCGGCCACATTTTCTTCAACGAACGGTGGTATGGCTTCGACGACGGCCTGTACGCCGGGGCGCGCCTGTTGGAGATCCTGTCCCGCAGTACCGATCCCGGCGCATTGCTGGAGAGCCTGCCGCAAGGCCGCTCGACGCCCGAGCTGAAGCTCGCCATGGCCGAGGGCGAACCTCACCGCTTCATCGCCCGGCTGCAGGCCGAGGGGAAATTCCCCGGTGCAACCGAGCGCATCACGATCGATGGAATCCGCGCGGAATACCCCCACGGTTTCGGGCTGGCGCGCGCCTCGAACACCACCCCCGTCGTCGTGCTGCGCTTCGAGGGCGATACCCCCGAGGCGCTGAAACAGATCCAGGATGAATTCCGCGACGCGATCCGCGCGCTATTGCCCGGCCACGCGCTGCCCTTCTGAGGCGGTCAGTTCCGCATACAGGTCCAGGTGAGCGCGGACGATCCCCGCCAGGCCGAAGTCCCGCTCGGCCAGCGCACGTCCCGCCGCACCCATGCGTTCCCGCAACGACGAATCCGCGGCGAGCCGAAGGACGGCCTCTGCCAATGCCCGTGCATCGCGCGCGGGGACCAGCAGGCCGCTCACCCCCGGTTCCACGGCATCCCGGCACCCCGGCACATCGGTGGTGACCACCGGACGCCCACAGGCGGCCGCCTCAATCAGGGACTTGGGCAGACCCTCGCGATAGGACGGAAGCGCCACAATGTGCGATTGGGCGTACAGGACGGCGACGTCCGTGCATTCGCCGACGTATTCCAGCAATCCCGCGGACTCCCAGCCCCGTACCAGCGCAAGATCGATTGACGCAGGGTTGCCCGGGTCCGGGCTGCCCGCGAGACGCCAGCGCAGCGCGGCACCCCGTTCGCGCGCCAGGCGCGCGGCAGCGGCGAACTCCTCGACGCCTTTGTCCCGCAGCAGGCGCGATGCCATGCAGACCGTGACGGGCTCCTCAGGCCACGGCTGCGGGGTGAACCGGTCCAGATCCACCCCCGAGCCGCGCAGCATCACCGCCTGTTCAGGCCGCACGGCCCCGGCGGCCACCAGCACGTCCCGATCGGCAGTGTTCTGGAAAATCACGCGGCTGTTGCGGCCCGCCAACGCGCAGCGATAGAGCACGAGCGCCAGGCGCCGCAACAGGCCCCCGGCTCCCGAAGGCTGCAGGAACACATAGCCCAGTCCCGAGATCGCCGCGATGAACGCCGGGACCCGGGCCAACCGGCAGGCAATTCCGCCATACAGGACGGGCTTGATGGTGACGGCATGCACCAGGTCGGGGCGAAGCGCCCGCAGCAAGCGCCAGAACGCCCACAGGGTCTTTGCCTCCGCCCAGGGGTTCATCCCGCTGCGCGACATCCGCACGACGTGGTGCGTAAGGCCATGGGAGCGGATTTCAGAAACCGAAGGCCCGTCCATGGTCGCGACATGCACGTCGTAACCGGCATCGCGCGCGGCGAGCGCCAGCGGCAGCCGGTGCGACAGGAAGAAGGCCGGGTTGTTGACCAGGAACAGCAGGCGGGAGGCCGCCGGAACGGCGTCGCCGGACCCTGCAGGCCGGGTGGCGCGAGGCTCGCCGGCCCGTGCCGCGGCGGACGCGCGGCCTGCACCCGATCGTCGCGCGGGATAATCGGCTGCCAGTCGCCGCCAGACAGTCTCATAGCGGTCCACCATGGCCTGAAGGCTATAGCGTTGCGCCACGGAAGCGCGAGCCGCCTCGGAAAGCGACCTCCATTGCGGACCCTGCACCGCCGCGATGGCCTGTTCGATGGCCTCGGCCAGCGCGGCCGCATCCTGGGCGGGCGCCACCCATCCGTGTTCGCCCACGATATCGGCGGCATCGCCCACGTCGGTGACGGCACACGCGACCCCCGAGGCCATGGCCTCGGACACCACATTGGGAAAGCCTTCGGCCTTGCTGGAGAGTACGTGCACGTCCAGCGCGCGCATCAGGGACGGCACATCGTCACGGCGCCCGAGAAAGATCAGATGATCCAACAGTCCATAGTGCCGGGCCAGATCGATGAGCGCCGCATTGTCGCGCGACATGCCCAGGCCGACCAGCACACACCGCAAGGCCGGATGACGGCGAACCACCAGCCCCATCGCCGCCAGCAGATTGGCGTGATCCTTTTGCGGGTTCCAGCGCGCCACGCTGCCCAGCAGCACGGTGTCATCCGAGACGCCCCACTGGCTGCGCCAGCGGGCGCGGTCCTCCGCGTCCGGGTGCCAGACTGACAGATCGTAGCCGTTGGGCACCACCAGCATGCGATCGGCACGGTAGCCCCACTCCTGGTGCACCTGGGCGGCACGGCGTGCACACGCCACGATGACTCCCGGCAACCAGCCCGACACGCGCGCGCAGACCCATGCGGCGGCGCGGGAGGAGCGGCTGGTTTCGGCCAGACCCACCCCCGAATTGCGGATCCCCCAGGCCACCGCCCGGATGCCCGCGAGGCGGGCCACCAGGCCCCCCAGCAAATCGGCGTGGTACATCCATGTCTGCACCGCATCCGGCCGTCGCTCGCGCAGGATCCGGAACAATCGCCACAATCCGCGCAGCGCCCCCCAGACCCCCTGCATCTCCAGGGTCAGCACCTCGACGCCTTCCTCGCGCAACACCGGCCCTATGACGCCCTCGCCGCCCATCGAGATGACGGTATGCCGCATGGACGTTCCGGGCGCCGTCACCAGTCTGCGCAGTACCGTCTCCGCGCCGCCATGCAGCAGACCCGAGATGATGTGGACGACGTGCAGCGGCGCGGCGACGCCGGAAGTGCCTTGTTGGGAATCTGGCTCGGGAAGATCGCCTTCTGTGCGGTCTGCCATCATGATGTCCTTTGCGTTCATTCGATGTCGGTGTCGCCTGCGGCGGCGGATATTGTCTGGGCGGGATCGCTCTCCCAGGCGGCATCCCAGTCCCGCAGAACGGCGGTCAGTCCATACCGGCTGCGCACGGAGGCCGCCGCGGCCAGCCCGCTCGCAAGCCGCTGCGCCGGCGTTGACCGCATGAGCGCGGCCAGCGCGTCGGCCATGGCCGAGGAGTCGTCCAGGGGGACCAGCGTCGCATCCTGGCCGTTGCGCGTCAACTCCGCCGGACCAGAGGGGCAGTCGGTACTGACGCACGGCAATCCCAGTGCCATGGCTTCGAGGAGCGCGTTGGGGAAGCCTTCCACCCGGGAGCTGAGCACGAACCCGTGCGCGGCGCGGAGGTTCTCCCACGGAGTGCGGCTGAAGCCCGGCAAATGGATGCGATCCTCCAATTCCAGATCGCGGACCCGCCGCTGGTACGGCTCGCGCTGGGGGCCATCGCCCCATATCCATAGATCCCAGTCGGGGAACTGGCTGGCAAGCCCGGCAAAGATCTCGATCAAGCGGTCGAACTGCTTGGCGGGATCGAACCGGCCCAGCGCGGCCAGCACGAAACGCCCGGCCGAAGCCTCGGCGTCGCGCACGGGCGGCAAGCCGTCCGGCAGGGGATTGGGAATGACCGCGATGCGCCGCACGCCCGGCGCGACCTGGCGAAGATGCGGCACGCTTTGCCGGGTCTGCACGACCACACAATGCGCCAGGGGATAAGTCAGGCGCCGCAACCCGCGCAAGGAACGTTCCAGCAGAAGCGCGCCCTGAGCCGGATCCGTGCGCTCGGACACGACCACCCGCAAGCCCAGTCCATAGAGCGCCAGCAGCGCTGTGACATTGACATTGGTGAGAAACGACAACACCCGGTCCGGATGCAACTCACGCGCCAGCGCGCGCAAAGCCAGCAGCTTGCTCGCCGGCCGCAACCAGGCGGGACCCCGGATACGGTCCGCCAGCCAGAGCAGCCGGACGCCCGGATCGAGCTGCTGATCACAGCCCCCGTGACCCGTGTAGCAGCTCACGAGGATGACTTCGTCCCCGCGACGCGCCCAGGCACTGGCCAGCGTCGCCGCCACGCGTTCGGCGCCGCCTCCATGCATGGAACTGACGAGAAACAGTATCCGCATGTCAATTTACCCGATTGCCGCAAAAAACCTGGCCCCACAGCGCCATGATACGTGCGGTACTGAAACGATCCCGCACGTCCACCGCCCGGTCCGCATAGCGCATGCGCAGGGCCGGATCCGCCATCAGTTCGGACAGGCGGGCGGCCAGTGCGTCAGGATCCTGGACGGGTTGCACCAGTACGCCGTCGATGCCATCACGAATGATTTCGCGCGGCCCGGTCTCGCAGTCGAAAGCCACGCAGGGCAAACCGCTGGCCATCGCCTCCAGCAGCGTATTGGAGAGCCCCTCGGCCACCGAACTCAGGACGTACAGGTCCGAGGCCTGGTACCACGCCCCCACGTTCCCGACGCGCCCGGGCAGGCTGACACGTTCCTGCAACCCCAACTCGTCGCGCAAGGCCTCGAGCGCCAGGCGCTCGCCTCCCTCGCCCAGGATGGTCAGATCCCAGTCGGGAAAGATCGCGGCCAGCATTGCAAAGGCGCGCAGCAGGCACGCGAAGCCCTTGACGGCATGCAGGCGGCCCACGGCCAGCAGGCGCAGCCGCCCGGTGGTCCGGGCGACCGGCACGGCAGGCTCGCCCGCTTCAAGCGGCCAACGGACAGCATTGGGAATGACCTGAGCCTGCACGCCGGGTACGTGGCTGTCCAGCCACCGCGCGGTGCCATGCGTCAATGCGACCACCGCGTCGGCGCGTGGATAAGCCCAGCGCCGCAGGCGTTGCCAAGAGGGTGGAAGAGCCTGAATCGGCGGATGGGTATGTTCGGTGGCCACCACGCGGCACCGTCCCCTCGCGGCAGCCACGGCCAGGATGGAACCTCGGGTCATCATCCCAAGTACCACGGTCGGCCGGTGCCGGCGCACCAGCCGGCGCACCGCCAGAATGCGCCGCAGATTGCTCCACAACGCCCGCACGCCGCCACCGGTATCCGCGGCAAGGCGCAGCGCATACCGGGTGACGCCCTGGGGCAGGCGATAGGCGTCTTCGGACGCGTCCATCAGCGTCACCACGGACACCCGGCAGCCGCGCTCCAGCCAGTAACCGGCCATATCCACGGCCACTCTTTCGGCCCCGCCACCTTGCAAGGAATGAATCACGATCATCAGATGTGACCGCTCCCGGATACTGTCCACCTGTATCTACTCCGTCCGGCGTGCTGTATCAGGAAGCCCCTTCAGGGCCAGCCCCAGATAACACACGTACGACATGGCATACATGATACTGGTAGCCAGCATGATGCCGGCGACACCCATCCGCGGTGCGAGCACCGTGTTCATCCATGCCTTGATGAGAAAATTCACGACTGCGATCGTGGCCATCCAGCCATAGCGGTTCTGGCTGGCCAGCAACTGCACGAGGATCAGCACCCCGAAGTAAAACGGGATCTGCAACAGCCCCCAGCGCAGGACCTCGGCCACGAGCACCGTATCCTGTGCAGTGAAGGCGCCCCGTTCGAACAGCACCGACACGCCCCAGGGGGCCAGCCACCAGCCCAGTCCCACCACCACAGCACCGATCAGCAGCATGGCGGCTGACCATTTCAGCGCCATCCCGCGGGCGTGAGCCGCGTCGCCACGCGCCT
>DATNAI010000041.1:0-3083 GCA_035572875.1 Castellaniella sp.
AAAACGTCATCAGCGTTGCGAGAGTAGGGGGAAGCGGCTCGATCGACCTTCGGCGCCGGCCTCCGAACGCCTGTACGAAAACCGGGCATGATTTTTGCTTTTAGTTTGGAGTCGACAGCCACTCTGTCCTTCAGGGGAACATCCGATGTACGCCAGACAGGAACTTCAGATGCGTCAGAGCGTGACGCTTGCGCCCAAGCTGCAGCAGTCCGTCAAACTGCTGCAGATGTCGACACTGGAGTTTCAGCAGGCAGTCCGCCATGCGCTGGACTCCAACCCGTTCCTCGAAGAGCCCGAAGACGGCCTGGATGGAGAGACCGACGGGACGCCCGGCGGTAATGCGCTGCCGGTCGTCCCGGACCAGAACGAAAGCATCCTTCCGATGGGGCCCGCGGACGAGGCCGTCGAGACGCCCGAAAACCTGACTGCCACCGAGCCACAGTCCGCCTACCCCGGGGATTACCCTCGACCTTATGTCGAAGGCTACAGCGATCCCACCGAGCGCGAAGCCACCGCCGGCTCCTTGCGGGAACAACTCTTCAGGGCGCTGGGCGCGCTGCCGCTCTCGGTCCGTGATCGCAACCTGGCCGCCTACCTGATCGACTCGCTGGATGGCGACGGCTATTTGCGCTGCTCGCTGGATGAGTTGGCCAGCGCGGAAGCGTTCGATCCAGCCCCCGAAGAGAGCGAGTGGCGCACGGCGCTGTATCACGTCCAGCACATGCTGGCCCCCGGGATCGGGGCGCGCGATCTGCGCGAATGTCTGCTCCTGCAACTGCGGGCCTCCCACCCTTCGGTGGCCGAAGATTCCGTCCACCGGCTCGCCCTCACCATCGTGGAGGACCATTTGCCCCGCATGGCGCGCAACGATTGGGCGGGATTGCTGCGCGAGCTCGACGTCGATGGGGTAGCCCTGAAGGAGGCCTTTGATCTGATCCGGACGCTGGACCCCAGACCGGGCCTGCGCTACGACGAAGGACCCGTCCAATATGTCATCCCCGACGTCGTGGTCGACAAGGTCTCGGGCCACTGGCGCGTCCGGCTGAACCGGGCTGCGATGCCGCAGGCGCGCGTGCACCGGCAGTACGCCGACTGGTTGCGAAATGCCCGCTGTGCCGACCGCGAACCCCTGGCGCAAGAACTGCAGGAAGCCCAATGGCTCATCCGCAATATCGAGCAGCGCTACACCACCATCCGCCGCGTCGCAGAGGCGATCGTGCTCCGTCAACGGCGGTTCTTCGACTACGGCGACGTGGCCCTGCGGCCCATGATGCTGCGAGAGGTGGCCGATGATCTCGAAATCCACGAGTCGACCGTCTCGCGCGCCACCGCCAACAAATACATGATCACTCCCCGCGGCCTGCTGGAATTCCGCCATTTCTTTTCCCGTGAACTGGGAACCCAGACGGGCGGCACCTGTTCCGCCAACGCAGTGCGGGCCCTGATCCAGGAGCTGGTGGAAGCCGAGGACACCACGCGGCCCTTGTCCGACGTGGACCTGACTCACCAGCTCGCCCGACATGGCATTGTCGTGGCCCGTCGCACGGTCACCAAGTATCGCGGGCAACTCCACATCCCCGCCGTCGAATTGCGGCGGGTTCACGCCCAGGCCAGCGCAGAATGAATGATGTCCCGCCGCTCCTGGGAGCGCCGGGACACGTGCCTGACGGAGGACGGGTCTGGAATCCCGAACGGGCTGCTGTGCACCCTGCTCTCGCCAGGCCCGTTCAGCGGTGCCTCAGATTCTTCCCATCAACAGCAGAACGATGGCGATGATGAGCAGCACCCCGACGGTGCCACCCGGAAAATAGCCCCAGGTGCGACTGTAAGGCCACGCAGGAATCACGCCGATGAGCAGGATAATCAACAGCACAACCACGATCGCGGACATTAGCTTCTCCTTGTTGGGGTGAACAGACAGCCCCTGCTGTCCGCCCCCTTACAAGCAAATCGCGTGCCTGACTTCGACGCGCTCACTCACGCCATGGTCAATCGTCCTGGCCGTCCGTACCGCCGCCCTGGGGCACCCGATAACCGTCAGCGGTATAGGTCTCCAGGCGGTTATAAAGCGTCTTGGAGCTGACCCCCAGCGTTTCCGCCGTCCGCTTCTTGATTCCGCCGCAATGGGCCAACGTCGCCAGGATCAAACGGCGATCGGCCTCGGCCAACGTGGTACCTACCGTGAGGGTGATGCCATTCGCGTCGTCCCCACTGCCCTCCGTTCCCAGGCCGACCGGAAGAGAAGCCGCATCGATCTCATCGCCATCGGCCATGATGTAGGCGCGCCGTACGTGATTGCGCAACTCGCGGACATTGCCCGGCCATTCGTACGATTTCATCCAGGCCAAGGCGGATTCGCTGAAAACGTTCGACGTGCCGCCCTCTGCGTTCAAACCAGCGAGAAAGTGGTTGGCCAGCAGTTCGATGTCATCCCCCCGAGCGCGCAGCGGGGGCAGCTCCAGGGGGAATACCGCAAGGCGATAATAAAGATCCTCGCGCAGCTTGCCTTCGCGCACCGCCTCTTCAGGTCTGCGATTCGTCGCCGCCACCACCCGCACGTCGCAGGACAGTTCCTGATGGGTCCCCACGCGCATGAAGCGGCCGGTTTCCAGCACGCGCAGCAGTTTCACCTGAAGATCGGCCGGCATTTCCGTGATCTCGTCCAGAAAGAGCGTGCCGCCGTCCGCGCGTTCGAAATAGCCCTTGTGCTGGCGCTCGGCGCCGGTAAAGCTGCCGCGCTCGTGACCGAACATCTCGCTTTCAATCAGGTTGGTGGCGATCGCCCCGCAATTCACGGCAATGAACGGCTTGTCACGCCGCTTGCTGAATTGATGGACCGCACGGGCCGCGAGTTCTTTTCCTGTCCCGCTTTCGCCGATCACAAGGACGGTCGCATCACTAGGGGCAACGCGGGAAATCTGTTGATAGACGGACAACATGGGCGCCGATTCACCAATCATGTCGCCGAAGCGGCCTTGATCGGACACCGCCGCGCAGCCGTGAGCCGCCGAGACTCGCCGAAAGATTTTCTCCAGGCGGTCCATGCTCACGGGCTTGATCAGATAGTCCTGGGCACCGAGGCG
>DATNAI010000042.1:0-16437 GCA_035572875.1 Castellaniella sp.
ATTGCTGCTGAGCTGATTTTTGGGGCGTTCGCCGCCTCCGCATTCGCGCGAGCTCTCGCCTTGTTCCAATTGCCACTGCAAGGCCTGTAAACCGTTTTGACAAAAAGCGTCCATTTCGTCAAAATGGCCGGATGTCGCAAAAACTGACCGCTGAGGCCATCGCGGCGCGGCGCACCCACATCCTGGATGCGGCGCGGTGGTGCTTCCTGAACTTCGGATTTTCCCGCACCTCGCTGGAAGAAGTGGCCCGTCGTGCGGCACTCTCCAGGACGTCTCTCTATCAGGTGTGTCGTGACAAGGAAGACCTTTTCATCCAGGTTTTCGACGACTGGCTGCTGACCCGGCTGCCGGCGGCGTGGGCCGCGGCGGCTGGCCCCGGGCCAGCTCGCGCCCGCCTGCAGTCCATTTGCCAGATCATGCTGCTGGATCTCTGGTCGGAAATGGAGGTCGCCCCCATGGCGGGCGAATTCCACGACGTCTGCGAGCGCCTAGGGCCGCAGGTCGCTCAGCGCCATCGGGAAGGAATGCGCGAGTGCGTGGCGCAGGTTCTGGGAGATCCCGAACTTTCCCTGGTGTTTCTGCTGGCGCTCGAGGGGCTGCTGTCCGACCGTCCGCCGCTCGAAATACTGTCCCTACGGGTCGCGGTTCTGGTGAGCCGTTTCACGGGGCCAACCGCATGAAAAGGATTGCGATCCTCTCAGCGGCCGGCTGGTTTTTCACTTTATACTCAAGCTTTGCCTGCGCCTTCAGGCATGCTCCGGTCGGGCCGCGGCGGGCCGCGCTGTCGTGCTGCATCGACGTCAACTCAAAATCCAAAAACTCAGGAGCTTTTCGTATGGCTTTTCGTACCCCGACCGCCGCTGGCGCGTTGCGGCCTCTGGTGCTGGCCTCGGTACTCGTGTTGGCGGCCTGTGGCCAGAAGCCACAGCAGAACCCTGGCGATATGAAGATCCCGGTCAGCGTCGTCCAGATTCAACCGCAACCGACTGTTGTCAATACCGAGCTGCCCGGGCGTGTCCAGGCCATCGAGGACGCCGAGGTCCGCGCGCGCGTCAACGGCATCGTGCAATCCATCGATTTCCAGCAGGGCAGCGAAGTCAAAAAGGGCCAGCTCCTGTTCACCATCGATCCGGCCCCATATCGGGCCGCTCGGGACCAGGCGGAAGCCCAACTGAAGAACGCACAGGCCGCGGACTATACGGCCCAGCTCCAGGCAAAGCGCTTTGCCGCTCTGGTGAAACAGCATGCCGTCGCGCAGCAGGATTATGACAACGCCGTGGCGCAGTCTCGCCAAACGGCCGCCAACGTGGCCGCAGCCAAGGCTGCACTGGAAACGGCGGGTATCAATCTGGACTATACCCGCGTCACGTCGCCCATCGACGGGCGCATCGGCAAGTCGCTCGTGACGGTGGGAGCCCTGGTGAGCGCCACATCAGCTACCGCCCTGGCGACGGTGCAACGCCTGAATGAGGTCTATGTGGATATCACCCAGCCGGTCGCGCAGCTGTCGACTTTGAGGCGGCAGCTCGCCGAAGGGGTCCTCAAGCCGGACGCGCAGGGCAATACGCAAGCCGAGGTCCTGCTTGACGACGGCGACACCTATCGCCACCCGGGCAAGCTGCTGTTTTCCGGGGTGTCGGTGGATCCCGGCACTGGACAGGTCAATCTGCGCGCATTGTTTCCCAACCCGGAACAGATCCTGCTCCCCGGGCTCTATGTTCACGTGCGGCTGATCCAAGGAGTGGATCAGAAGGCGCTGGTGGTGCCGGAACAAGCCATCCAGCGCACGGCCGATGGCCGCAGCACCATCGTCAAGGTGACTGACGGCAAGGCGAACTTCACACCGATCGAAGTGGGTCCCCGCTCAGGGCAGGGGTATATCGTGTATCAGGGCCTGAAGGCGGGTGATCAGGTCGTGGTAGAGGGCTTCCAGAAGATTCGTCCGGGCGCACCCGTGCAGCCCATGCCCTGGAAACCTGCTGGCGCGGCGGGCCCAGGCGGTGCCGCCCCGTCCGTCCCGGCATCCGGAGCAAAACAGGCTGGGGACAAGGCCTCCGGCAAGAGCGCCCCCCAGGGTCAGTCGCATTGAGCGGCCTGACCCACTGATCATCCTCCGGTTTCCTCGCGAGCATTCATGCCACAGTTCTTCATCGACCGACCGATTTTCGCCTGGGTGATTGCGTTGGCCATTGCGTTGGCCGGCATCCTGGCGATTCCCAACATGCCGGTGTCGCAGTACCCCGAGGTCGCGCCGCCCACGGTCAATATCCGGGCTGTTTATCCCGGCGCATCTGCGTCGGAGGTCGCCACCAGCGTTTCCAGCATCATCGAGAACCAGCTCAATGGCGCCAAAGGCCTGCTGTATTACGAGTCCGTCAGCGATTCCAACGGGCAGGCGCAACTCACGGTGACGTTCGAGCCCGGCACCGATCCGGACCTGGCCCAGGTGGACGTGCAGAACCGCCTGGCCAACGTGACGGCCCGGCTGCCGGCCCCCGTCGTGCAGCAGGGTATCCAGGTCAGTCAATCGAACTCCAACTTCCTGATGGTGGTCACGGTCTCGTCCAAGGACGGTTCCATGGATCAGACCGCGCTGGCCGACTACATCACGCGCAACATCCAGAATCCCATGTCCCGCGTGAAAGGTGTGGGAACCTTCCAGTTGTTTGCCGCCCCCCGCGCGATGCGAGTGTGGCTGGATCCGCAAAAGCTGGTGGGCTACAACCTGAGCGCCGCCGACGTCAATAATGCGATCGCGGCGCAGAACATGGTGGTGTCGGGCGGCCAGCTCGGTTCACCGCCCAATCCCGATTCCCAGCGCACCACGGCGCCGCTGATCGTCAATGGACAGCTCAAGACCCCCGAGGAATTCGGCGCCATCATCCTGCGCGCCAATCCGGACGGTTCCACGGTACGGATCCGTGACGTGGCCCGTGTGGAGCTGGGGTCGGACAACTATCAGTTCGGTGCTCGTCTGAACGGCAAACCCACGGCCGCTTTTGCGTTGTCGCTCACGCCGACCGCCAATGCGCTGGAGACGGCGCGTCTGGCCAAGGCGAAGATGAAGGAGCTCTCGCAGTTCTTCCCGGAGAACATCACCTACGCGATTCCTTACGACACGTCTCCCTATGTGGAACTGTCGATCGATCAGGTCGTGGAGACGCTGTTCGAGGCCATCTTCCTGGTATTCGTGGTGATGTTCGTCTTCCTGCAGAACATCCGCTATACCCTGATCCCGGCGCTGGTGGTCCCGGTGGCCATTCTGGGCGCCTTTGCGGTGATGTTGGGGCTGGGATTCTCCATCAATGTGCTCACCATGTTCGCCATGGTCCTCGCCATTGGGATTTTGGTGGACGACGCCATCGTGGTGGTCGAGAACGTCGAGCGCATCATGGCGGAAGAGGGGCTGCCGCCCAAGGAAGCCACCAAAAAGGCCATGCCGCAGATCACTGGCGCCATCATCGGCATTACGCTGGTGCTGACCACTGTGTTCCTGCCGCTGGCCTTCATGTCGGGGTCGGTGGGGGTGATCTATCGCCAGTTCTCGGTGGCCATGGCGGTGTCCATCCTGTTCTCGGCTTTCCTGGCGCTGAGCTTCACGCCCGCGCTGTGCGCGACCCTGCTCAAGCCCGTTCCCAAGGGCCACCACGAATCCAGGGGAGGCTTTTTCGGCTGGTTCAACCGGGGCTTCAATCGCACCACCCACGGCTATACGCACTGGGTGAGCCGCAGCCTGAAGCGCACGCTGCGCCTGATGCTGCTGTTCGTGGTGCTGGTGGCGGCGCTGGGCTGGATGTACGCCCGCCTGCCCACCTCGTTCCTGCCTGAGGAAGACCAGGGCTACGTGATCGCCAATATCGAATTGCCTTCGGGCTCCAGTTCGAACCGGACCGTGGATGTCATCAAAAAGGTCGAGCACTATTTCATGAGCCTGCCCCAGGTGGCCAACGTCATCGCCGTCCAGGGCTTCAGCTTCAACGGCAATGGCCTGAATGCGGCCATTGCCTTCGTTCCGCTCAAGGACTTTTCCCAGCGCAAGGGGCCGGGCGATTCGGCGCAGGCGATTTCGGGCACGGCCATGGGGAAGCTTCTGTTCGGGTTGCCGGATTCCATGGTGATCTCCATCACGCCACCGGCCATTTCATCGTTGGGCAATGCGTCCGGCTTCGACATGCGGCTGGAAGACCGCAGCGGCGTCGGGCATGAGGCGCTGGAGGCGGCCGCGCAGCAACTTCTCGGCCTGGCGGCCCATAGCCCCGTCCTGGCGCAGACCCGCATTACCGGGCTTGGACCCGGACCGGAGCTGCAGGTGCGGATCGATCGCGCGAAGGCGGCTGCGCTCGGTGTGGATTTCTCCGAGGCCGCGAACCTTATTTCGACCGCCATCGGTTCGTCCTATGTGGGCAAGTTCACGAACCAGGGCTGGGTGCAGAATGTCTGGGTGCAGGCCGATGAAAACGACCGCATGAATCCGGACGATATTCTGCGCCTGAACGCGCGCAACGCGAGCGGCGCGATGGTGCCCCTGTCCTCGTTCGTGACCCTGACATGGACCCGTGGTCCGGTTCAGGTGGTGCGGTACAACGGTTACGAGTCCGTGCGCATCGGTGGATCGGCGGCGCACGGCTATTCCACGGGCCAGGCCATGGCCGAGATGGAAAAGCTGGTGGCGCAACTGCCGCCGGGCTTGGGCTATGAATGGACGGGGCTGTCCTACCAGGAGGTCCAGGCCGGAAACCAGACCGCCATCCTGTTGGGGCTGTCGGTGCTGGTGGTCTTCATGGTACTGGCCGCCCTGTATGAAAGCTGGGCGATTCCTCTGTCGGTCATGCTGGCGGTGCCCTTGGGCATGCTGGGTGCCGTGCTGCTTAGCAGCATCATGGGCAAGGACAACGACGTGTACTTCCAGGTCGGCATGGTGACGGTGATCGGGCTGGCCGCCAAGAACGCCATCCTGATCGTGGAATTCGCCAAGGACCTGTACGCTAGCGGAGCCGGGCTCATGGAGGCCTCCATCGAGGCGGCTCGCCTGCGGTTCCGGCCCATTCTGATGACGTCTTTCGCCTTCATCCTGGGCGTGGTCCCCTTGGTGATCGCCTCGGGCGCCGGCGCGGCCAGCCAGAATGCCGTCGGGCTGGGAGTGATGGGCGGGATGCTCGCTGCGACACCGCTGGCCGTCATTTTCGTGCCGACTTTCTTCGTGGTGATCCTGAGGCTCTTCCGGACCAAGCCCAAGCTGCTCGGACATCAGGCGCCGCACATTCCATCTGCGGAAGTCACTCGTGAAGGAGAGCAGCCGTGAGGATCCGCATACTGCAGGGGCGTCCCTGGTTGGCTTCCATGTTGAGCCTGGCGCTGGGCGCCTGCTCGCTGGCACCCGCGTATCACCGGCCTGACGCGCCGATTCCCCAGCAATATCCGGGTGCTGCCGTGCAGGATGCCGCAGCGGCCCTGCCGCCTTGGCGCGACTTCTTTCGGGATGCGCGCCTGCAGGCCCTGATCGAGCTGGCTCTGAACAATAACCGCGATTTGCGCGTAGCCGTGCAGCGTGTCGAGCAGGCGCGCGCCCAGTTCGGCATTGCACAGAGCGATCGCCTGCCGACCATCGGTGTGGAAGGCACCGGGCAGGCCACGCGCCTGCCGGCCAACATGCGGAACGGCGGGCCCGATTCACCGTCCGTAGGCCGCAGCTACATCGCCGGCGTGGGGATGACGGCCTTCGAGCTGGATTTCTTCGGCCGCGTCCGCAATCTGAGCGAGGCGGCCTATCAGGAATACCTGTCCAGCGACCAGGCGCGGCGGACGGTACAGCTCAGTCTCATCGCGCAGACGGCCGAGGCGTACTTCAACCTGCGTACTTCCGAGGCCATGCACGACCTGATGGTGAAGACCCTGCAGGCGCGCCAGGGCACGCTGGACCTGGTCAAGGCGCGTTTCAATGTGGGTGTTGCCTCGGATCTGGACCTGGCTCAGGCGCAAGGGCAGGTGGACTCGGTACGGGCGGACCAGATCGCCGCCGAGCGCAGCATGGCCCAGGCCACCAACGCGCTGCAGTTGCTGCTTGGCACGCCGATCCCGCCGGACCTGCCGCCAGCGGCGCCGTTCGGACGCGAGCAACTGGTGGCGGCCCTTCCGGCGGGCCTGCCCTCGCAATTGCTGGAACGGCGGCCCGACATCATGGGCGCGGAGCATGACCTGAAAGCCGCGGATGCTCAGATCGGCGCGGCGCGAGCGGCCTTCTTCCCGCGCATCACGCTGACCGGGCTGTTGGGCTTCGCCAGCCCAGAATTGGGCGGCCTGTTTGCGAGTGGACAACGTTACTGGCAGTTTGGTCCGCAGATCCAGGCGCCGATATTCTCGGGTGGCGTCAAGGGCAGTCTGGACTTCGCCAAAGCCTCCCAGCGTATTGCGGTAGCCTCTTATGAGAAGGCCATCCAGACCGCTTTCCGGGAGGTTTCGGATGGCTTGGCGGGGGAGGCCACCTACAGCCGCCAGCTCGATGCGCTGCGCAGTACAGAGGACACGGCCTTGCGGGCGCTCAAGCTCTCGCAGGTGCGCTATGAAACCGGGGTGGACAGTTTCCTGCAGATCCAGACGGCCCAGATCACGTTGTACGGCATTCAGCAGCAGTTCATCCAGGTGGGCGCGAACGCCCTGGCCAATCGTGTCGAACTCTACAAGGCGCTCGGCGGGGGGTGGGATCCACGGGACGTGAAACAGCCAAAGGACGAGGGTTGAGATGGAACTGGGCGTCAATATCGATCACGTGGCCACCCTGCGGCAGCAGCGGTTGACCGTTTATCCGGATCCGCTGCAAGCTGCTTTGCGGGCGGAGGATGCGGGTGCCGACCTGATCACCCTGCACCTGCGGGAAGACAGGCGCCACATTCAGGAAGCTGACGTGCGGGCCATCCGCCCGGCGCTGCGCACCCGGATGAACCTGGAATGCGCCATCACGCCCGAGATGCTGGCCATCGCCTGCGATATCCGGCCCCAGGATGTATGCCTGGTGCCTGAAAAACGACAGGAGCTGACCACCGAAGGAGGGCTGGATGTGGCGGCGCACTACGATCAGGTGCGGGAGGCCGTGTCACGCCTGCGGGATGCGGGCATCCGCGTATCCCTGTTCATCGATCCGGAGGCCGCTCAGATCGAGGCCGCCGCGCGGACCGGTGCCGAAAACATCGAGCTGCATACCGGCGCTTTTGCCAACGCGCCGGATGCGGCCGGCCAGGGCGCGGAGTTGCGGCGTCTGCGCGCGGCCATCGCGCTGGGCGTGGGCCACGGTCTGCGTATCAACGCGGGACACGGGCTGCATTATGGCAATGTACAGACGATTGCCGCATTGCCCGGGATTGCCGAACTCAATATCGGCCATGCGATCGTTGCGCAGGCCGTATTCGACGGCTGGGAGTCCGCCATTCGCCGCATGAAGGCGCTGATGGTCCAAGCCGCTCGATGATTTCTGGAACGACTTCATGAATGATTTCCTGAACACCCTGTACACCCGCCGTTCCGCCAAATTCGTCCAGGCCCCGGGCCCGGATGAGGCTGAGCTGGCCCTGATCCTGCGGGCGGCTGTCTGCGCGCCCGATCACGGAGCCGTCCATCCCTGGCGCTTCAAGATCATTCGAGGAGCTGACGTCCCAGCGCTGATTGAAATCGGGGTCCAGGCGGCCCTGGACGCAGGTTCGCCGCTGCCCGATCCCAAGATTCAGAACGCGCGCAGGTGGCTCTCGCGGGTCCCCGTCGTGATCGCCATTGCCTGCGCCCCGGATCCGCGGGGACGCATCCGGGAGCAGGAGAGTCTGTTGTCGGTAGGCGCGGCCGTGATGAACATGCTGAATGCCATTCATTCGCTGGGATATTGCGGGTTCTGGAGCACCGGCATGGGGACGTACCTGGATGGCGTGGCCGATGCGCTGGGCTTCGATGTACTGGATACCCGCTTCATGGGCTATTTGTCCATTGGCACGCCTATCGACCCGTTGCCGGAAAAACAGCGCCCGGATTATCGCGAGTTCGTCTCGGAATGGCACGCAGCTCCCGTGAACAGGTGATCGGCGATGCCCTCCAGAATGGGGCATTCCGGCCGATCGTCGCCGTGGCAGTGGCCTGCCAGCTCTCGCAACGTGGCTGCCATGCGCTGCAGCGTGGCCGCCTTGTCTTCCAGCTCATCGATGTGGGCCAGCGCCAGACGTTTGACTTCAGCGCTGGCGCGGCTCCGATTCCGCCACAGATCGGTCAGTTCCGCGATCTGCTTCAGTGAGAATCCCAGCTCCCGAGCGCTGCGGATGAAATTCAGCGAGTGGAGATCCTGTCCATCGTATTGACGGTAACCCGCCGTGCTGCGGGCATGCGGTTCGAACAGGCCCTGTTGCTCGTAGTAGCGGATCATCTTGGGAGTCAGGCTGGTGCGGGCAGCCACCTCGCCGATGTTCAACAGGCTATGGGCAGCCCGTGCGGCCGGCGCCAGCCGGTGCGGGGCACGGTACGAACTCTGATTCTCAGGCATGAGAGCCCTCCAGCCGCAGCCATTTCAGGCGCAGCGCGTTGGTGACGACAAAGACGCTGGACAGTGCCATGGCGCCGGCGCCCAGCATGGGCGAGAGCTGCAGGCCCGTCCAGGGGTAGAACACGCCGGCGGCCACGGGGATCAGTGCAGCGTTGTAGGCAAAGGCCCAAAACAGGTTCTGGCTGATGTTGCGCAGCGTCAGCCGGGACAGCGCTACCGTGCGGGCCACCGAGTTCAGGTCCTCGTTCATCAGCACCACGTCGGCCGATTCGATGGCGACGTCCGTTCCCTGACCGATGGCGATGCCCACGTCGGCGGTCGCCAGTGCCGGGGCATCGTTGATGCCGTCGCCGACGAAGGCGAGCGGTCCGATCTCGCGCTGCAGGGATTGCAGGATGGCCGCCTTATGTGCCGGCAGGGTCTGTGCATGCACGACGGCTATGCCCAGTCGATCGGCGACTGCGCGAGCCGTGGCCTGATGATCGCCCGTGATCAGGGCCGTCTTCAGTCCCATGGCATGCAATCGGGCGATGGCCCGACCGGCGCTGGGACGCAATGTGTCGGCCACGGACAGGATGCCGGCCAGCTCGCCGTCCCTGGCCGCCAGGAAGACTGTTTTGCCCTGGCTGGCCAGATCCCGCAGGCGAGAGGATACTGGGGGGTCCACGGGTACCTCGTGGTCGCGCATCAGGGTTTCGTTGCCCAGCAGCCACTCATGGTTCTCGACACGGCCCCGCACGCCGGCACCGGTGAGCGTTGTGAAAGCCTCGACCGGCATCAGTGCCAGATCCTCGGCATTCGCGGCTTCCAGGATGGCCCGTGCGATGGGGTGCTCGGACGCGCTCTGTACCGAAGCAACCGCCGTCAGCAAAGCCGAACGGGTCAAACCATCCAGCGGCAGGACGTCACTGAGCGCCGGGTGCCCCTGCGTCAGCGTGCCGGTCTTGTCGAATGCGATCACCCGGGCATTGCGCAGGCGCTGCAGCGCGTCGCCTTCACGAAAGATGATGCCCAGTCCTGCCGCCCGTCCCGTCGCCACCATGATCGAGATCGGTGTCGCCAGACCCATGGCACAGGGGCATGCGATGATGAGAACGGCCACGCCCGCGACCAGCGCGTGCGTCAGCCAGGGTTCCGGCCCCCAGAGCGCCCACCCCAGAAAGGCCAGCACCGCCAGCGCCATGACGGCCGGCACGAACCAGCCCGTGACGCGGTCCACCAGTTGCTGGATTGGCAGCTTTGCGCCCTGCGCCTGCTCTACCATGCGGATGATGTGCGCCAGCACCGTGTCGGCGCCGACCTGTGTTGCGCGCATGATGAGGCTCCCGCGCGTGTTCAGCGTGCCGCCGATCAGGCGGTCCGCCGAGCGTCGGGTGACCGGCATGGGCTCGCCGGTGATCATGGATTCGTCCACCCATGATTCGCCGTCGACGACGGTGCCATCCACCGGGATCTTCTCGCCGGGACGGACCCGCAGCTCATCGTCCACGGCGAGTGCCGCAATGGGTTGCTCCGACCAGTCGCCATCGCGGCGCACCCATGCGGTGCGGGGCTGCAGGTCCAGCAGATGGCGGATGGCCGTTCCGGCACGCCCTCTGGCTCGCGCCTCCAGCCAGCGGCCCAGCAGGATCAGGGTCGCCACGACCGCGGCGGCTTCAAAGTATAAATGGCGAGACTGGGCGGGAAACAGGGCGGGGGCCAGCAGCACCAGTGTCGAATACAGCCAGGCGCTGCCGGCACCCAATGCCACCAGCGTGTTCATGTCCGGTCCCAGGTGCCGTAGCGCCTTGAAGCCTCGTGTAAAGAATTCGCGCCCCGGCCCGGCCAGCGTCGCGGTCGCCAGCACGAACTCCAGCCAAGCCAGCGCCCGGCTGTCCAGCACTGACAGAATTCCGTGGTGCAGGGAAGGGCTCAGGTGACCGCCCATTTCAACCAGGAAGATGGGCAGTGTCAGCAACAGAGAAAGCGCGAAGCGCCGGCCGGCTGCCTGATATTCATCGCCCGCAGCTGTCTGCGCCAGGTGTTGTGGCGCGCGCACTTGGGCCTGGTAGCCGCGTTTCTGGACGGCCGCGATCAGGGCATGAGGGTCGGCACCGTCAGCCGTCAGCGTGACATGCGCGCTGCGCGTCGCCAGATTGACATTGGCCTGGGCGACGCCGGGGACTTTCGCCAGCGCCGTTTCGACGCGGCGGACGCAGGAGGCGCACGTCATGCCTTCGACATCCAGATCGAGCGTAGAGAGGGTGGGCAAGGCGGACATGGAGACTCCCGTTCCTGACAATGAGTGTAGGATCGGGCTTGACATCATGGCAAGGTCAAGCGGCTGATTTCCCAACCCGCCGCTTGAGCCTTCCTCCAGGCCAAGGTTTAACATGCAAGACGTTCCTTTTCGAAAGGCCATAGCCATGAAAACCGAATTCATCGTGTCCGACATGACCTGCAACCACTGCGTGCAGACCATTACCCGCGCCGTTCAGGCCGTGTCGCCGAGCGCGAAGGTCGCGGCGGATCTGGCTGCTCATCGCGTCAGCATCGAGTCCGAGATGGAGGCGACCCTCCTGCAGGCGGCGATTGCCGACGAGGGCTACGATGTGCAACCCGCCTGAGGGGAGGCCGTCATGTCTCAGATAATCGATTGCGACGTGGCGATCGTGGGGGCGGGATCAGCGGGTTTGCCGGCTTACCGGGCCGTCCGGGATGCGGGGCTGAAGCCTCTTCTGATTGAAGGCGGCCCGCATGGGACCATGTGTGCCCGGGTGGGCTGCATGCCGTCCAAGCTGCTGATCGCCGCTGCGGACGCGGCGGCTGCAGTTCGCCGTGCGCCGGATTTTGGCGTGCGCGTGCCTGGCGCGCCCGTGGTCGATGGGGTGGCCGTGATGGACCGCGTCCGCCGCGAGCGCGACCGCTTTGTCGGTTTCGTGGTGGATGATGTCAACGCCATGCCTGCCGAACACCGCCTGGATGCGAAGGTGGAGTTCCAGCGTGATGGGGTGCTGCAAAGCAACCAGGGACACGAAATTCACGCCTCGCGCATCGTCCTGGCGATCGGGACCCAGCCGGTCGTGCCCGACACCTATCGACCGTTGGGCGACCTTGTTGTCGTCAATGATGATATCTTCGACTGGCGGGACCTGCCACGCAGCGTGCTGGTGGTGGGAGCGGGAGTCGTCGGCATCGAGCTGGGATTGGCCTTGGCGCGTCTGGGCGTCCGCGTCCGGGTATTGAGCCGTTCGGACAGTTTCGCCCACCTCGGCGACCCCGCCGTGCGGCAGAGCGCTGTGAGCCTGCTCGCCCCCGAACTCAATCTCGTCCAGAGCGCCGAGGTCACGACCATTCAGCGCGATGGCGATCAGGCGTTGATGGGCTGGACGGTGGGGAAGGCCC
Organism: Castellaniella sp.; assembly: GCA_035572875.1. Taxonomy (GTDB): domain Bacteria; phylum Pseudomonadota; class Gammaproteobacteria; order Burkholderiales; family Burkholderiaceae_B; genus Castellaniella. The sequence goes on from DATNAI010000042.1 coordinate 11,900, forward strand.
CCGAAACTCGCGAACGTTTCGACAAGGTTCTGCTCACGGTCGGGCGGCGGCCGGATCTGGCATCCCTGCATCTGGAGCGCACTCATATGCCGCTGGATGAGCATGGGCGGCCCATCGTCGATCCGGCGACCCTGCAGGTGCGCGGTCAGCCGGTATTCCTGGCCGGTGACGTGACGGGCCGGCACCCCATCCAGCATGAGGCCTCAGACGACGGCCGTCTCGCGGGGCGTAATGCAGCCGCGTGGCCGGACGTCCAGGCGCCGCCACGCCGCGCAGCGATTGCCGTGCTCTTCAGCAACCCCCAGATCATGCAGGTAGGGGGCGGCTTTGCGGCATTCGACCCCGACACGATGGCGATCGGGGAGGTCGATTGGACTCGCCAGGGCCGCTCGCGGGTGATGCTCCGCAATCAGGGGTTGCTGCACGTTTACATGCGCCGCTCCGATCAGCGCTTCATGGGGGCCGAGATGGTGGGACCGGATGCCGAGCACGTTGCACATCTGCTGGCCTGGGCACTGCAGATGGAATTGACCGTGCCGCAGATGCTGCGCATGCCGTTTTACCATCCCACCATTGAAGAGGGGGTGCGGACGGCGTTGCGCGAGGCGGTGAAACAAGGCGAGTAGCTCGAGGGCATCAATGCAGCAGCGGCCGGATGGCCGCCAGCAGATCGGCCTGGGACTCGCTGTCTGGCGCCAGCCAGGCGGCGTGACCCTGTGCGTCGAAGCCAAAGATGCCTCGGCTGTGGGAGACTTCGTAAGGCGCTCCGGGCGCGGATGACGTGGGCTTGCCGATCTGGTAGGCGACGCGATAGCGCCGCGCCAGCGCCGCGATGGCGTGTTCGTCACCGGTGAGCCCGATGGCGTGCGGGTCGAACTGGTCCACATAACGTTGCAGGATGTCCGGCGTATCGCGATGGGGATCCACGCTCACGAACAGGATGCGGACCTGGTCGCCCTTGGGGCCGAGCGCCTGCCGCACTTGCGCCAGCTGAGCCATGGTAGTCGGACAGATGTCCGGGCAACTGGCGTAGCCGAAAAACATGAGCACGACCTTGCCGGCAAAAGCCTGCTGCGTGACCGTGACCCCGCCTGCTCCCTGCAGCGTGAATTTCAGGTCGGGAAGGAATCCCCGGACGGGGTGCACTGCGGCCATGGCCATCGTCAAACCGCCCAGCCATAGGCACAGTATCAGGAAGCTGCGCCGCACGAGGCGCCGAGCCTTGGAATCGCGGCGCATCATCATGCCTCCACGAGGCCGCTGTGGCGCAGCAGTGCGTCGATGGTGGGCGGCCGTCCGCGGAAGGCTTCGAATGAATCTTCGGCCGGCCGCGATCCGCCCACCGCGATGATCTCGTCCAGGTAGCGGCGGCAGGTATCCGGATCGAACACATCCCGAGTGCCATCCGCCGTCGGACGTGCGCGTTCCTCGAAGGCGGCAAATGCATCGGACGACAGCACTTCCGCCCACTTGTAGCTGTAATAACCCGCACCGTAGCCGCCTGCGAACAGGTGGGAGAATGCATGCGGGAACCGGTGCCATGCGGGCGGCACCAGCAGGGCGACTTCGCGGCGGACCTGGTCCAGGGTGTCCAGGACGGCACTGATGGAGAGGCCCTTCGATTGCGTGTGGATCAGCATGTCGAAGAGGGCGAATTCGACCTGCCGCAGCGTCTGCAGGCCGCTTTGAAAGTTGCGTGCCGCCATCATCTTGTCGTAGAGCGCGCGCGGCAGGGATTCACCGGTGTCCACGTGGTGGGTCAGTGACTTCAGGACACCCCACTCCCAGCAGAAGTTCTCCATGAACTGCGAAGGCATTTCGATCGCGTCCCATTCCACGGCTGCAAAGGCTGCAGCTCCGGGCTCGTCCACACGCGACAGGAGCGTGTGCATGGCGTGGCCACTTTCATGGAAGAGCGTGATGACTTCGTCGTGCGACAGCAGTGCTTCCTGACCATTCTGAGGCGCCGCGAAATTGCAGGTCAGCCACGCCAGCGGAATGTGCAGTTCTGGGCCGTGACGTCGCCGGCTTCGTTCGCTGTCCACCCAGGCGCCGCCCTGCTTGCCGGGGCGCGCGTACAGATCCATGCCGAGCCGGCCCAATTCGCGGCCCTGCGCATCGAGCACCCGGTAAATGCGCGCATCCGCGTGCCAGGCGACTGCGTCGCAGGGCTGCAGATGCACGCCGAACAGCGTGTGGATGACGTGGAACAGGCCCTTCAGGACATGGGATTCCGTAAAGTAAGGCCGCAGTTCCTCGTCCGAATAGGCGTAGCGGTCTTCACGCAGGCGTTCCGACGCGTAGGCCACGTCCCAGGGCTCCAGCGTTTCCAGTCCCAGTTTCGACGCGGCAAACGTACGCAGCTCTTCCAGGTCGCGCTGCGCGCTGGGGCGCGCTTTGGCGGCCAGCTCGTGCAGGAAGCCCAGTACCTGCGGTGCGTCGTGCGCCATCCGGGTCTCGAGCCGCAGCGCCGCGAAGTCTTCGTAGCCGAGCAGCGAAGCTTCCTCGGCGCGCAAGGCCAGCAGCGATTCGATGGCTTCCGAATTGTCGAAGGCGGAGTCCCCTTGATCCGAGGCTCGCGTACCGTAGGCGCGGTACAGCGTCTGGCGCAGTTCGCGGTCATGAGCATACTGCATCACAGGCAGGTAGCACGGCATGTGCAGGGTCAGCTTCCAGCCGTCCTCGCCGGCGGTCTGAGCGGCCTTGCGGGCCGCGGCGACGACGTTGGCCGGCAGCCCTTGGAGTCTTGCTTCGTCCTGAATGAGAAGCGTCCAGCCGTCGGTCGCGTCCATGACGTTTTCCGAGAACTTCTGGGAGACCTGAGCCTGCAGATCGGCGTTGCGCGCATAGGTGTCGCGCGCAGGACCCTCGAGCTCCACGCCGCTCAAGCGGAAGTCGCGCAACGCCAGATCGACGATGTGGCGCCGGGTGGGGGTCAAATCGGGGTAGAGGGGCCCGGCCGCCAGCGCCCGGTAGCGTTCGTAGAGCCCGCGATGCAGCCCCACCCAGGTGGAAAATTCGCTCATGAGCGGCAGGCAGGCGTTGTAGGCCGCCCGCAGCTCGGGTGTGTTGACCACCGCGTTGAGGTGACCGGCGATGGCCCAGGCACGGTGCAACCGCTCCGAGGGATCCTCGATGGCCTCCACCAGATTCTCCCAGGTCGGGGCGTCGGTGCGGCTACCGGCGGCCTCGACGGCGCCGCGCGTGGCAGCGATCAGCTCGGGGATGGCCGCCTCGATGTGACTGGGGCGAACCGCCGAGTATTCCACGTACGCCTCGGCCGGGACGAGGAGGGGATTGCCGGCATTCAGTGTTGGAGTCATGCGCCACCAGATGGGGGCGAACCCCCGAATTTCAATACGGAGCTTTCGATCAGGCGCCGGGCCGATCAGGCGGCGGGCGTCCGTTCGGCCGCCTCCAGGGTATTCATGAGCAGCATTGCGATGGTCATCGGGCCCACACCGCCAGGCACCGGAGTAATGGCCGATGCGACCTTTGCCGCGGAAGGAAAGTCCACGTCGCCCACGAGTTTGCCCGAAGCCAGGCGGTTGATGCCCACGTCGATGACGACAGCACCCGGTTTGACCATGTCGCCCGTGACGATTCCGGGCTTGCCTGTGGCGACCACCAGGACGTCGGCGCGCCGGGTTTGCGCCCCCAGGTCGCGGGTCTTGGAGTTGCACAGGGTCACGGTCGCACCGGCGGCCAGCAGCAGCATGGCCATGGGTTTGCCGACAATGTTGCTGGCGCCCACGATCACGGCCTCCGCGCCCCGCAGGGCGACGCCTTCTGATTCCAGCATCTTCATGATGCCGTAGGGCGTGCAAGGCCGGAACCGGGGGCGTCCGGTCATCAGCAGTCCGGCGTTGCTGACGTGGAAGCCGTCCACATCCTTGTCGGGTGAAATCGCCTCGATCACCGAGCCCGTATCGATGTGGCCGGGCAGCGGCAGCTGCACCAGGATTCCGTGAATCGCCGGATCGTTGTTCAGGGCGTCGATGACGTCGAGCAATTCGTCCTCGGCGGTGTCGGTTCCCATTGGAATGATGCGCGACAGCATGCCCGCGGCTTCGCAAGCCGCAGCCTTGTTGCGGACGTAGATCTGGGAGGCAGGGTCTTCTCCGACCAGCACCACGACCAGGCCCGGCGTGATGTTCCTGGACTTCAGCCGTTGGACGCGCTCGGCGATCTCGGTGCGGACCTTCGCGGAAAGAATCTTGCCGTCAATGATGTGGGCGGCCATGTCAGGCTTCCTCGGCACGTGTGAGCGCGATCTTCATCAGGTCCGCTACCGTGGTGACCTCCAGCTTCTCCATGATGTTGGCGCGGTGGGCCTCCACTGTCTTGATGCTGATGTTCAGATCGCCCGCGATCTGCTTGTTCAGACGGCCGGCCACGATGCGTTCCAGCACTTGCTGCTCGCGCGCCGTCAGGCGGCTGAGCACGGCCTGCTGGTCGCGCTGCATCTGCGCCTCGTGCACGCGCTCGTAGGCCTCATTCAGCATTCCGGCCACGATATTGCGCAGGTCGGCCTCATT
>DATNAI010000043.1:0-18972 GCA_035572875.1 Castellaniella sp.
TCGACCGCGAGCTTCTTGATCTCCTCGAGAATCCCGCCGATCAGCTCAGGGTCGAGGGCCGAAGTGACCTCGTCGAACAGCATCAGCTGCGGCTTCATGGCCAGCGCCCTCGCGATCGCGACGCGCTGCTTCTGGCCGCCCGACAGCTGGCTCGGGTAGCTCTTCGCCTTCTCCTTGAGGCCGACGCGCTCGAGCTCGGACATTGCGCGGTCGCGGGCCTGTTTGCCCGGCACACGAAGCACGCGCGTCAGACCCAAGGCCACGTTGTCGAGCGCGGTCATGTGCGGGAAGAGGTTGAAGTGCTGGAACACCATCCCCACGTCGCGCCGGATCGCCTCGATCTGCTTGAGGTCGTTGGTCAGTTCCGTGCCATCGACGATGATCTCCCCTTCCTGGTGTTCCTCCAGCCGGTTGATGCAGCGGATCATCGTGGATTTGCCGGATCCCGACGGCCCGCAGATCACGATGCGTTCGCCTGGCGCGACATCCAGGTTCAGGTCCTTCAGGACATGAAACTGGCCATACCATTTGTTGACGTTCTTCAGGCGGATGATGGGTTCCGACATGGATGAGGACTCCTGCGGCCCCGGCGACCGGACCCGCGCAAAAGACTAACGTTTCTGTCCCTGATCAAGCTGACGTTCCAGCGAGAGGCTGTAGCGCGAGATCGAGAAACAGAAAATGAAATAAATGACCGAGATGAACAAATAGGCCTCGGTGCTGAACCCGCGCCAGACCGCGTCGGACACGGCCACTTTGGCGGCCTGGGTCAGGTCGAATATCCCGATGATCACAACCAGCGACGTATCCTTGAAGAGCGAAATGAAAATCCCCACCAGCGGTGGAATCACGATCTTCAGCGCCTGCGGCAAAATGATCTTGCGCATGGACTGCCAATAACTCAGCCCAATGGATTGCGCACCCTCGTATTGCCCCTTGGGCATGGCCTGCAGCCCGCCGCGCACCGTCTCGGCCACATAAGCCGCGGCAAACAGGATGATCGCGATCTGCGCGCGCAGCAGCTTGTCGATGGAAAAGCCCTCCGGAAGGAACAGCGGCAACATGACCGAGGACATGAACAGCAGGCTGACCAGCGGCACCCCACGGATGAGCTCGATGTAGACCACGCAGACAGCCTTCACCCCCGGCATGTCCGAGCGCCGCCCCAACGCCAGCAGCAGGCCGAACGGAAATGCCAGCGCAATCCCGAAGGTCGACAGGATGAGTGTGACCGGCAAGCCGCCCCAGCGGCTGTTCTCGACATAGGTCAGGCCAAAGACACCGCCCCACATCAAGACACCGAAGGCGGCCAGCGCCAGGAGCCACAGCACACCCAGGAAGGGCTTCCAGAACCAGCGAATGCAACTGCAGATCACCACCGCGACCAGAATGACCGACGCCAGCAAAGGCCGCCACTGCTCGGCATAAGGATAGATCCCGAACAGGATCAGGCGGTGTTTCTCGCGTACGAACGCCCAGCAGTAGCCGCCGGTCTCGCGGCATTGCGCAGCGGTCGTTGCCGAAAAATCGGGCTTCACGAACAGATAGTCGATCAGCGCCGGAATCGCCATGAGCAGAAGCCACAAGGCGAGAATGGTCAGGACCGCGTTCAACGGCGAGGAAAACAGGCGCGTGCGCAGCCAGCCGATAATCCCGGCGTCGGTGTGCGGCGGCAAGCGGTCGGGGCTGCCGGAGCGGAGAGCTTTGTCCATCTATCGCTCCACCAGCGCAATGCGCTTGTTGTACCAGTTCATGAACACCGAAATGGACAGGCTGACCACCAGATAGGCTGCCATGATGATCATGATGCCTTCAATCGCCTGGCCCGTCTGGTTCAGAATGGTGTTGGTGACGGCGACGATGTCCGGGTAGCCGATGGCCACCGCCAGCGAGCTGTTCTTCGTCAGATTCAGGTATTGGCTCGTCATGGGGGGAATGATGACCCGCATGGCTTGCGGAAGGACCACCAGCCGCAGGATCCGCGACCGCGGCAGCCCGATGGAGGCGGCAGCCTCCCATTGCCCTTGATCCACCGCCTGGATCCCGGAGCGCACGACCTCGGCCACGAACGCCGACGTATAGATGACCAGCCCGGCCAGCAACGCCGCGAACTCGGGCGAGAGATTCAGCCCACCCTGGAAATTGAAGCCCTTCAGCACCGGGCGATCGACCACAATGCTGCTGCCGCTGACCCACCAAAGAATCAGCGGTACCACGACGAGCAACGCAATCGACGCACGCACCAGCGGGAAGATTCGTCCAGTCAATTGCTGGCGGCGCCGTGCCCAATGGGCCAGCAGCACGATCAGCACGATGGCCAGCGCGAGTCCCCCGAAAATCCAGTCCATGGCATCGCCCTTCAGCCACGGAATTTTAAGGCCCCGATTCGAAACGAAAACGCCCGGGATCGGCGTAAGCGCCTGCCTGGGTCCCGGCATTACCTCAGTGATCAGCGCATACCAGAAAAAGAGCTGCAGCAGCAGCGGAATATTGCGCATGACCTCGACGTAGAGGCCAGCCAGGCGCGAGACCAGCCAGTTCTTCGACAGACGGCCGATGCCCAGCAGCGTCCCGAACAGGGTCGCCGCAATCACCCCGATCACCGAGACGCGTAGCGTGTTGAGCAAGCCCACCAATACGGCGTGGCCATAGGTGTCGGCGGGGGAATATTCGATGAGGGATTCGCCGATGGCGAAGCCCGCTTCCTCGTGCAGGAAGGCAAAACCGGTTGAGATATTGCGCGCCGCAAGATTGTGCAGCGTGTTGGAGGCCAGATACCACACCCCCAGTGCCACCAGACCCAGGATCAGGATCTGGTACACCAGGGCCCGTGTTCCTGGATCGTTCCAGGACCAGCGACGCCGGGGGGCCCTGGGTGCGCGGTGTTTCGTGTCATTCATAAGGAGAATCGCGGCAGGACGCAAAGGCGCCCCGAAGGGCGCACGACGCCGGGGGAAGCCCCCCGGCCGTCAAAGGAAACCGATCAGCGGATCGGCCAGGCGTACAGGATGCCGCCCTTGCTCCATTGGGCGTTCAAGCCACGTTCCAGCTTCAGCGGTGAGCTCATGCCGAGATTACGCTCGAAGGACTCTCCGTAGTTGCCCACCTGCTTGATGATGTTGTAGGCCCACTTCTTGTCCAGCCCCAGGCCCTTGCCCATGTCGCCCGACACCCCCAGGATACGCTGAATGTTGGGGTTGGTGGACTTGGTCATCTCGTCGACGTTCTTCGATGTGATGCCGTACTCCTCGGCTTCGATCATGGCATTCAGCGCCCAGCGCACGACCATGAACCACTCGTCGTCACCCTGGCGCACCAGCGGACCCAGCGGCTCCTTGGAGAAGTTTTCGGGCAAGATGACGTAATCGTCAGGCGTAGCCGACGAAGCGCGAAGGCTGGCAAGCTGCGACTTGTCGCTGGTGACCACGTCGCAACGGCCCGACTCGAAGGTGCGGAAGCCTTCTTCGGAGGTGTTGATGACCACGGGCTTGAAGTCGAGCTTGTGCGAACGGAACCAATCGGCCAGATTCAGCTCGGTGGTGGTGCCCTGCAACACGCACACCGAAGCGCCGTTGAGTTCGGTCGCGCTCTTGACGCCGAGACTCTTTTTGACCAGCACACCCTGGCTGTCATAGTAGTTGGTGCCCGTACTCATCAGACCCAATGTGGTGTCACGCGACATCGTGGCCGTCGTGTTGCGGGTCAATACGTCGACTTCGCCGGACTGCAGCGCGGTAAAGCGCTGCTGGGTGGTCAGCGGCGTGGCCTTGAATTTCGTGGCATCTCCGAAGACCATGGCCGCGACGGCCTTGCAGGTGTCGATATCGAGGCCCTTCCAGACACCCTTGCTGTCAGCCAGCGAGAAACCCGGCAAGCCGGTGTTCACGCCACATTGCACATAACCATGCTGCTTGACCGTATTGTAGGTATCCCCCGCCTGAGCAGTGGTGCCGGCAAACAGTAGCGCGGCGCCTATCGCCGCCAGTTTCATGACTTTCATGTTTCTTCCCTTCTTTCAGAGTTTCCTGTCTTCGTTGCAGGTGGCGTTGAATGAGACGGAATACAATCTTGTGGAGTCGCTCCATCAGGCCGGAATCGTAGCGTGATACCGGCTGCCAAAACATGGGGGATATCCCTGCAACCGCAAATGATGCTGCGTTGCGGCATATCGGCGTCGCGACGCTTTCTCAGGATACGCATGATCGAGTTCCAGCACGTCTTCAAGTCGTTCGGGCGCAGCCGAAACATCCTGGCCGATGTCAACTTTCACATCGAACCCGGAGAATTCATTTTCGTCTCGGGGCCATCGGGCGCCGGCAAGTCCACGCTGCTCAAGCTCGTGGGCGGCCTGGAGCCGCCAAGCCGGGGTTCCGTGACCGTCAACGGCCACCGCATCGACCGGCTTCCCGCGCGCGCCCGGCCCTACTTGCGGCGCACGGTCGGTCTCATCCTGCAGGACGCTCATCTGCTGTTCGACCGCACGGCCTTCGACAATGTGCTGTTGCCGCTGAATGTGACCGGCCTGGACCGCGGCACGGCGGCGACCCGCGCGCGCGCCGCCATGGAAAAGGTAGGCCTGCGCGGCAAGGAAGACCTGCGTCCCATCGAGATGTCGGGTGGAGAGCAGCAGCGGCTGGCCATCGCCCGGGCCATCGTGGGACGCCCCACCATCCTGATCGCGGACGAACCGACCGCGAACCTGGACCACGACAGCGCCGTACACATCATGGACGTCTTCCGCGACTTCAACCAGGTGGGCGTCACCACCCTGATCGCCTCGCACGACACCGCACTCATGGGCCACTACGCACAGCGCACGCTGCACATCGACGGCGGCCGCTTCAACGATCTCGCGGGGGTACCGGCATGAACCGCTGGCTGCGCCATCACCGCTACGCTCTGCGCGTGGCTCTGCATCGGCTGCGTCTGCATCCCTTCTCGTCGCTGGCGAACATCGTGGTCATCGCGCTCATGCTGACCGTTCCCATTCTGGGCGCCGCCGTCCTCGAGTCCAGTCAGCCGCTGGCGCGCCAACTGGCCGTCACGCCCGAGTTGACGCTGTTCCTGGCTCCGCAAACCAGCGCCGCCGACCAGCAGACGTTGCTCGCCCGCATCCAGAAGGAGTCGGGCGACCACGTCGCCAAGGCGCGGCTGCTCCCGCGCGACCAGGCCATGGCACAGCTCCGCGCCGATCCTGCCTGGGCGCAGGCGCTGGACGCACTGCCCGATAATCCTCTTCCCGATGCCATCGTGGTCACGTTGCGCGATTCGGCATCGCCCGCCCAGGACGCGGCATCACTCACGCAGACCTGGCAGCAATGGCCCGGCGTCGCCCACGTGCAGATGGACAGCGAGTGGGTCCGGCGGCTGGAATCGCTGCTCTCATTCGTCCGCATGGGACTGGGCCTGCTGGCGATCGCGGTGGCGGTTGTGGTGCTGGCGACCGTCTTCAACACCGTCCGGCTGCAGGCCCTTACACAACGCGAGGAAATTGCCGTGGCGCGACTTGTGGGCGCCACCGAATCGTTCGTGCGCCGTCCCTTCCTGTACCTGGGGGCGCTGACCGGACTGGCGGCCAGCGGGGTGGCGGTACTGCTCGCGCGCGCCGCGCTCGTTCCCCTGAATGCGATCCTGGGCCACTTCGCCCATAGCTACGGCATCGAATGGGTGATCCATCTTCCGGCGGTGCCGGACCTGGTGTTGTGGGGTGCGCTCATCATCATTCTGGGTGCCGTCGCCGCCCGCCTGTCGGTCACCCGCCACACGCAGTTCTGATGACAGCAGCACGCCGCGATCCATCCGGCCATGACGCGCCCGTACCGGCCGAGCCGGCCGATCCCGCCTCGCGCATCGCCGCCTGGCAGCGCCGTAGCGGGCGCCATGATCTGCCTTGGCAGGCCAGCCGCGATCCCTACAGGATCTGGCTGTCCGAGATCATGCTGCAACAGACGCAGGCCGCCACCGTCATCCCCTATTATCGGAACTTCCTGGTCCGTTTTCCGGACGTCCGGGCGCTGGCGGACGCACCGCTGGACGCCGTGCTGCAGGCCTGGGCGGGGCTGGGGTATTACGCTCGCGCCCGCAACCTGCACCGCTGTGCCCAGGCGGTACGCGACGACCACGGCGGGCACTTCCCGCGCAGTTCGGCCGATCTGGCCACGCTGCCAGGGATCGGCCCCTCAACCGCAGCCGCCGTCGCCGCCTTCGCCTGGGGCGAGCGCGCCGCGATCCTGGACGGCAACGTGCGCCGCGTCCTGGCGCGGCACCATGCGCTCGAGGCGGATCCGGGAGCCAGCGCTTCCACGCGGCAACTGTGGGCCTGGGCCCGGGAATGGCTGGCACAATCGCCGGCCGATCTGGACATGCGGGCCTACACCCAGGGGCAAATGGATCTGGGGGCAACAGTCTGCACCCGCACGAATCCGGACTGCCCACGCTGCCCGCTATCGGATGACTGTGCAGCCCGGATACAAGGCCGGCAACACGAACTGCCCCGCCCGCGCATGCGCCGCCCCCAGCCCGAGCAATCCGGCCATGTCATCATCGTGCAGTGCGGCGGGGCCGTCCTCCTGCATCGACGCCCCGAGCGCGGGATCTGGGGCGGGCTGTGGTCGCTCCCGCAATTCGAGGCGCAGGACAGGCTGACCGCATTCCGCCGGGACCTGGCGGACGTTGACGCGCCCCCGCTGGAAAAGCTGGCGGCCTTCGATCACGCCTTCACGCACTTCCGTCTGCATCTGCAGCCATGGAGGCTGCGCCTCCCGGGCGCCCCCACCGTCGACACGCCCCCCGGCCACACCTGGGTCCCGATCAGCACATTGCATGAACTTGGGATGCCCGCTCCGATCGCCCGCCTGCTGCGAGGACTCTATCTGGAGCAGCCTCCGCCGACATGAGCACCGAGCGTGCAGTCCGGCTGGCTTGCAGCCCGGCGTCCCGCCACGGAGCAGGTCGCTAAGGCGCGCGAGGACGGTCCGATCCGATGCTCATCAGCAGCCCGCAGGCCACCCCCAGCGTGATGAGCGCCGTGCCGCCATAGCTCATGAAGGGCAGCGGGACCCCGACGACCGGCAAGACTCCCGTCACCATCCCGATATTCACGAACACGTAGACGAACATCATCATGGACATGGCTCCGGCCATCAACCGGCCGAACTGGGTGGGAGCCCGCACCGTGATGCTCAGCCCCCGCAACACCAGCAACGCATACAGAGCCAGCAGCGCCACCCCCCCATACAAGCCGAATTCCTCGGCAAACACCGCAAAAATGAAATCCGTGGTGCGCTCCGGAATGAAATCCAGGTGGGACTGGGTGCCCTGCATATAACCCTTGCCATAGACGCCACCCGAGCCCACGGCGATCATGGACTGGATGGTGTGAAAGCCCTTGCCCAGCGGATCCATCCCGGGATTGAGCAGCACGCAGACCCGGTATTTCTGATAGTCATGCAAGACGACCCAGTCCACGTCGGGCTGACAGATCTGATCCTCGTAGGAGACGAGCGTCCCCAGCCCCACGGCCGCCACCAGGACCACCGGGATGAGCAGCTTGAAGGAGAACCCACCGAAATACATGACGCAGAACCCTGAGGCAAGCACCAGCAGCGCGGTTCCCAGATCGGGCTGGTCGATGATGAGCACTGCCGGAACGGCCAGCAGCAGCCCGGCCACCAGAAAATCGCGGATGCGGATGCGGCTCACGGACTGCCGCTGGAAATACCAGGCGAGCATCAGCGGCACGGCAATCTTCATCATTTCAGACGGCTGGATGCGGGCCACGCCCACGTCCAGCCACCGGGTGGCGCCCTTGCTCGTCGCTCCGAACAGCGTGACGGCCACCAGCAGCGCAATGCCCAGCGCATAGATGTACGGCGCCATCTTCAGAATCCACGTCGGCCGCAACAGCGCCATGCCCCACATCACCACGAAGGCGATCACGAAATTGCGCAATTGGTCGGAAAAGCGCCAATCCGTGTTGCCCACAGCCGAATGCATGGTCGCCATGCCAACGAGTGCCATCACGATGAGCAGCGCAAGCAGCGGCCAATCCAGAACGGCAAACATGCGGCGGACCGCCGGGACGAGCAATTTCACGGGGTATCCTCCTGGGCACCGTCTTCCGGCTCATCGCTGCCATCGGGCAGCGGCGCCGGCTCGGGGCTCTCCTCATCCTCGGCAGCGGGGGCCGTCTCCGGCTGGCCCGCCGCCTTGGTGACTTGGGCGCGCGCGGCCTCTTCGGCGCGGAGCTGTTCCTGGCGCGCGGCGACGCGAGCCGGATCCAGCCAGTAATCGAACACCTTGCGCGCGATGGGCGCCGCCACGGACGCGCCCCAGCCGCCGTTTTCCACGATCAGCGCCACCGCGATCTGCGGGTCATCGGCCGGCGCGTAGGCCATGAACAGGGCATGGTCGCGCAATCGTTCGTCCACGGCATGGGACTTGTACTTGGCGCCCTTCAGACTATAGACCTGCGCCGTCCCGGTCTTGCCGGCCGCCTGATAGCTCGCGCCAAGAAAGGCCTGGCGCGCGGTGCCCTGCCGCACCACGTCCACCATGGCGTCCCGGATGATTTTCAGATTTTTGGGATCCAGCTTGATGGTGTATTGCGGGCCCGTCACGGGATAACTGAAGCGCCCGGTAATGGGATCGATGATGCGGCGCACCAGATGCGGCTTCATGTAGACGCCGTTGTCCGCCAGCACGGAGGTCGCCTGCGCGAGCTGCAGCAGAGTGAACGCGTTGTAACCCTGCCCTACCGTCACCGACACCGTCTCGCCACGATACCAATGCTGTTGCGATGGCTTGTGATAGGTTTGGCGCTTCCAGGCGCGCGACGGCAGCACGCCCCGGCGTTCCCCATCCAGGTCGATGCCCGTGATTTGTCCAAAGCCGAACTGCTTGCTGAAATCGTGCAGCTTGTCCACGTCCATAATGGCACCCAGCGAGAAAAAATAGGTGTCGGAAGATTTGACGATGGCCTTGTGCATGTCGGTGGGGCCATAGATGGCGCCCGCGGCATTGCGGAACTTCTGTCCGGCCAGCTCGAAATAGCCAGGGTCGGGAATGAGTTCGGTCGGCGAGCGCAAGCCCATTTGCAGCGCCGCCAGCGCCACGAACGGCTTGTAGGTGGAACCGATCGGATAGGTTCCGTACAGCGGCCGGTTGATGAGTGGATGATCGGGGGAATCGTTCAGCTTCTTCCAGTTCTCCACGTCGATACCGTCGACGAACAAGTTGGGATCGAAGGATGGCGCCGAAACGAAGGCCAGCACTTCGCCCGTCTTGGGCGCAATCGCCACGAGCGCCCCTCGTTTGCCTTCAAACTGGGACTCGGCCAGCTTCTGCAGGCCGATATCCAGGGAGAGCTCCAGATTCGAACCCGGAATGGGGTCGGTGCGGCTCAACTCCCGGACGGGCCGCCCGGTCGCCGTGACCTCGAGCTCCTCCACACCGGTCCGACCGTGGAGGGTTTTTTCCCAGGTCTTCTCGATGCCCTTTTTGCCCATCACCTGCGTGCCGCGATAATTGCCGGCCTGGCCCGATTCCTCGAGCTGCTGCTCGTCTTCTTCAGAGATCCGTCCGACGAACCCCAACACATGAGCGGCGGATTCCCGCTCGGGATAGGAACGCACCCAGCGCGCTTCCAGACTCACGCCCGGAAACCGATAGGCGTGCACCGCGAACCACGAAGCCTCGATGTCGTTCAGATTGTTGCGCAGGAGGACCGGCGCGTAGCGGCCGCTTTGCTGGAAGAGGCGCAGGAACTTGCGCCGATCGCTGGCGCTGATGTAGACCAGTTCCCCCAGCCGATCCAGCATCGCTTCCACATTGCCCTTGAGCTGGGCCCGGGTGACGAGGAGCGTGTAATCGCGCTCATTGTGGGCCAGCACCACCCCATTGCGGTCCATGATCTGGCCGCGCCTCGGCGGGATCGGCACGATCGCGATGCGATTCTGCTCCGCGCGCGCCGACAGGTTGTCATATCGCACTACCTGCAGGAACCACAGGCGCCCGACCAGCAACAGCAGGCAGACCAGCGCGAACAGCCCGGCCACCCACGCGCGCAAGAGCACCGTCTGGCGCTGATGCTGGCTGGTCTTGCGAAATTCGAACATGACTCAGACGGAGCCCACGTCCCCGCCATCCAGGCGACGCTGGTAAAGCAGCAGCAGCACGTCAGCCAGTGGCCAGAGCACCCCGGTGATCAGCGCCGACCACAGCCAGTCCCATCCCACCCATTCTCCGTTGAGCCAAGCCCCCAGCAAATGGGATGCCATGAGCGCCACGATGAACACTGGAACCACATGCAGCATCTGCACCACCGGATTGAAGCCGAAGTGCTGCAGCCTGCGGTTCAGCCTCAGCATGCCGTAGGCGACCAGCACATAACACAGCGCGTGCAGGCCGAGCAGCCCCGAGTCATGGACGTCCATGAGCAGCCCCAGCACGAAGGCGGTGAACAGCCCCACCCGATGGGGCTCATGGAGGCACCAGAAGGCCAGCACCAACATGAGGATGTCGGGCACGGGAGACCACAGCCTCCAGGGCAGCAAGGAGGCCATCCATACGAAGAGCAACGATCCCCAGACCAGCAGCGAGGGTGCGGGCCGCGCGAAAGGCGCCGCATCGATGGGCTGCAACGCCATCAGCGAGGACCGCATGGGTGGGTTAGTGGGTGAGCTCATGCTCGATTTCCTTGGGATTGGGCACGTCGCTCACGTCCACGCGCAACACCAGGAAATGCCGGTAGCGTTCGGGATGGGACAAGGGCTCGGCAATGGCCATGCCAAAACCCGTGCCTGGGTCATGGTCGACCTTTTCGATCCGCCCGACGGGCAAGCCGGCGGGAAACAATCCGCCGATACCGCTGGTGACCAGCGTATCTCCCGCCTTGATATCCACGTTGCCCGACAGGTAGCGGACCTCCAGTTTGCCAATTTCGTCACTGCCAAAGGCGATCAGCCGCAAGCCATTGCGCAGCACCTGCACCGGGATGGACACCTGGTCATCGATGAGCAACGCCGCCTCGGACGTATACGGCGTCACGCGGATGATCTGCCCGACCACGCCGCCCTCGTCGATCACCGGCATGCCAGGCTCTATGCCCGCGCGAGATCCCTTGTTGAAAATCAGCCGATGGCTGAAGGCATTGGGCGGCACGTAAAAGACTTCCACCGCCACCGATTTCTGCGAGATTTTTTCGGAAACATTCAACAAGCGCCGGAGCTGCTCGTTTTCGGCGGCCAGCTGCGCCGCGTGCGTGGAAAGCTGCGCCATCTCGATACGCTGGCGGCGCAGCGCATCCTGCTCATCGCGCGCGAGCGTCGCCGCGTGCGACCAGCTGTCGAAATACTCCAGGGCATCACGCGGGGCCAGGACGACCCGCTCGAAGGGGTAGATCGCCACAGACACCGCGCGCCGGGCAGGCGCCATCACCGCCCAGTGCGCATCCACCACCACAAGGGCCAGACACACCACCACCAGCAGCACCAGACGCACTTCCACGCTGGGCCCAGTCTTGAAGAGCGTCAGTTTGCCCGGTTCTCGCATGACAGGACAGCAACAATGGCCTGAGCGTCTCGCCCGCGCCGTTCATCCCGTTCAGATGGAGGCGGGAGCCGGCGAGACCGCAACAGACGGATCAATCGTAGATAAACACGCCGCCCAGGCGCTCGAGATGTTCCAGCGCCTCACCGCAACCGCGCACCACGCAGGTGAGCGGATCCTCGGCGACGATGACGGGCAGTCCGGTTTCTTCCTGGAGCAACCGGTCCAGGTCGTGCAGCAAGGCGCCACCGCCCGTGAGAGCAATGCCCTTGTCGGTGATATCGGCGCCCAGTTCCGGCGGCGTCTGTTCCAGCGCGGTCTTCACGGACGACACGATCTGGTTCAGCGGATCCGTCAGGGACTCGAGGATTTCGTTGGACGATACCGTGAAGCTGCGCGGGACGCCCTCGGACAGATTGCGGCCCTTGACCTCGATCTCGCGGATTTCGGAGCCCGGGAAAGCGGAGCCGATTTCTTTTTTGATGAGTTCGGCCGTGGGCTCGCCAATCAGCATGCCGTAGTTGCGGCGAATGTAATTGATGATGGCCTCGTCGAACTTGTCGCCGCCGACCCGCACCGAGCCTTTGTAGACCATCCCCCCCAGCGAGATCACGGCGACTTCGGTCGTGCCGCCGCCGATATCGACCACCATCGAACCGCTGGCATTCGACACCGCGAGCCCGGCACCGATGGCAGCCGCCATGGGCTCCTCGATCAGATAGACCTGGCTGGCACCGGCGCCCAGCGCCGATTCACGGATCGCGCGGCGCTCGACCTGGGTGGAACCGCAAGGGACGCACACAATAATGCGGGGGCTGGGGGCCAGCATGCTGCGAGGGTGCACCATGCGAATGAACTGCTTGAGCATCTGCTCGGTCACGGTGAAGTCGGCGATCACGCCGTCCTTCATGGGACGAATGGCTTCGATGTTGCCGGGCACGCGACCCAGCATCTGCTTGGCTTCACGGCCGACGGCCTGAATGATCTTCTTGCCGTTGGGGCCGCCATCGTGGCGAATGGCGACGACCGAGGGTTCATCCAGCACGATGCCCTTGCTGCGGACATAGATCAGCGTGTTGGCCGTACCGAGGTCGATCGCCATGTCGCTGGAAAAATAGCTGCGTAGAAATCCGAACATGGGCGCACTAATGGAAATGGGGGACAGGGGGATCCGCGCGAACGACCCGGCGCCGCCGACGCTGAGGACAACCGCCTCATCGGCAGTGCAGGCCGGAGAGGCCGCATCGAATCAGCAATGATAACTTATAATCCTCTCCGGATACGCCGGAACAGAGCCGTAATGTATTGCAAAATCATTGCTTTGCCCATTTCTGGTTACATTCCGGCCGTTCGGCCGCGCCCGCAGGCGCGGCGGCGATCCATCACGTCCCACCCGGATCATTCCATGCTGAAATCATGCGGGCAGGACACCGAGGCATACTGACATGGCACTTACCGAACAGGACATCGCCTGGCTGGCACGGCTCTCCGGGCTGCAGCTCAGCGCCGACGACCAGCAACGCGCCCAACAGGAACTGACCCGCATCCTGGGCCTGATCCAGGAATTGCAGGCCGTCGACACGCACGGCATAGAGCCCATGGCGCATCCGTTGGCCGCGCACCAGGACATCGCCCTGCGCCTGCGCGACGATGCCGCCGAACCCCCGCAATCCGTGGTCCTTCGGGACACCTGCATGGCCAACGCCCCCGCCGCCCATGAGGGCCTGTTCCTGGTCCCGACCGTCATCGAATGAAACCATGACCCTGCTTTCGGAATTTCCCAGCATCCCGGATCTGAACCTGGCGCTGCGCGAGCATCGCGTGAACGCGGTCGAACTCGCAACCGACGCCCTGAGGGCAGCCCGCAGCCACGCCGACCCTCACGTCTTCCTGCACATCGACGACGAATTGACGCTGGCTCAGGCCCGCGACGCTGACCACGCACTGGCAGCCGGCACCGCCGGGCCGCTGACCGGCATCCCCATCGCCCACAAGGACCTGTTCGTCACGCGCGGCTGGCGCACGACCGCCTCCAGCAAGATGCTGGCGAACTACACCAGTCCCTTCGACGCCACCGTGGTGGACCATCTGCGCACGGCCGGCACCGTCTCATTGGGCAAACTCAGTTGCGACGAATTCGCCATGGGATCGGGGAACGAAAACTCCGCCTTCGGACCGGTCCGCAATCCCTGGGACCCGGACCGGGTGCCGGGCGGTTCTTCGGGCGGCTCCGCCGCTGCCGTGGCCGCACGGCTGGTCATGGCGGCCACCGGCACCGACACGGGCGGATCCGTGCGCCAGCCCGCCGCACTGTGCGGGGTAAGCGGCATCAAGCCGACCTACGGAACGGTGTCCCGTTACGGGATCATTGCCTACGCGTCAAGCCTGGATCAGGCCGGGCCGCTGGCGCGCAACGCATGCGACCTGGTGCCCATTCTGGACGCCATGAGCGGGTTCGACGCCAACGACTCCACCAGCCTGGAATCGTGCGACGGCAAGCCCAACGCCACGGGCCGCATCCAGGCCGATTTCTCGGCGGCACAATCCCGCTTCGAGGCGGCCGGTGCACGACCGCTGCACGGGCTGCGGATCGGTGTGCCGCGGGAATTCTTCAACGAGGGTCTGGCCGCCTGCGTGGCCGAGGCGATCGAATCGGCCCTGAAAGTGTTCGAATCGCTGGGCGCCACGCGCGTGGACATCTCGCTGCCGCGCACCCGCCTGTCCATCCCCGCGTACTACGTGATCGCCCCGGCCGAAGCCTCCAGCAACCTGTCGCGCTACGACGGGGTCCGCTATGGCCACCGCGCGGAGCACTACGGCGACCTGATCGACATGACCAGCCGCTCGCGGACCGAGGGTTTCGGCGACGAGGTCCGCCGGCGCATCCTGGTGGGCACCTATGTGCTGTCGCACGGCTACTATGACGCCTACTACCTGCAGGCGCAGCGCGTGCGCCGCATGATCGTGGACGACTTCCAGCGGGCGCTCACAGAAGAATGCGATGTGATCATGGGTCCGGTGACACCCGACGTCGCACGCCGCATCGGCGACAACAAACAGGACCCGATCGCCGACTGGCTGGCCGACATCTACACCCTGGGGGTCAGCCTGGCCGGGCTGCCGGGCATGTCCGTACCCTGCGGATTCGGCGGTTCGGCCGGGCGGCTGCCCATCGGCCTGCAGCTCGTCGGCCGCTATTTCGACGAGGGCCGACTGCTGGCCATTGCCGACCGCTACCAGCAGGTCACCGACTGGCATCAACGTATTCCAGGACTCGCATAATGGATTGGGAAATCGTCATCGGGCTGGAAACCCACACCCAGCTTTCCACGCAATCGAAAATCTTTTCCCGCAGCAGCACCCAGTTCGGCGCGGTTCCGAACACCCAGGCCAATGCGGTGGACATGGCGCTTCCGGGATCGCTGCCGGTGATGAACCGGGGCGCCGTGGAACGAGCCATCCGTTTCGGCCTGGCCATAGGCGCCACGGTCGCCAACCGGTCGGTGTTCGCGCGCAAGAACTATTTCTACCCGGACCTGCCGAAGAACTACCAGATCAGCCAGTTCGAGCTGCCCATCGTGATCGGCGGCAAACTGTCGTTCTTCGTCGGCGAGCAGGAACACACGATCAACCTGACACGGGCCCACCTGGAAGAAGACGCCGGCAAGTCCCTGCATGAGCATTTTCAGGGTCCGCACGGCGAATCCTCCAGCGGGATCGATCTGAACCGCGCCGGCACGCCGCTGCTGGAGATCGTGTCAGAGCCCGAAATGCGTTCCGCGGCCGAGGCAGTGGCTTACGCACGGGCGCTGCACGGACTCGTCGTCTGGCTGGGAATTTCGGACGGCAACATGCAGGAAGGCTCTTTCCGTTGCGATGCCAATGTCTCGGTGCGCCCCAAGGGGCAGAAAGCCTTCGGGACCCGCTGCGAAATCAAGAATATCAATTCATTTCGCTTCATCGAACGCGCCATCCAGTACGAAGCTCGTCGCCAGATCGAACTGATCGAGGACGGCGGAACCGTCCGCCAGGAAACCCGCCTCTACGATTCCGAGCGCGACGAAACCCGCACCATGCGCTCCAAGGAAGACTCCAACGACTACCGCTATTTTCCGGATCCGGACCTCCCGCCGCTGATCGTGTCGCAAGACTGGATCGAGCACGTACGAGCGGCCTTGCCGGAACTTCCCGCCGCCAAGCGCGCGCGCTTCGAATCCGATATGGGCCTGACGGCCTACGATGCGGCGCAGCTCACGCTGCACCGCGCCATCGCCGATTACTTCGAGGCGGCCGCTGGTGCCTTGCCGGCCGACCAGGCCAAGCAGGCCGCCAACTGGATCCTCGGGGAACTGTCGGCCGCACTGAACCGCGACGAACTGGAAATCGGCCGATCACCGGTTTCGCCGGCACGCCTGGCCGCGCTCATCCAGCGCATCCAGGACGGCACGATTTCCAACAAAATCGCGCGCGACGTCTTCACGGCCATGTGGTCCGGCGAATCGGGCGGTGATCCGGACGCGATCATCGAAGCGCGCGGCCTGCGCCAGATCAGCGACACCGGCGCCATCGAAGCCATGATAGACGCGGTACTGGCAGCGCACCCGGCCATCGTCGAGGAATACCGCGCCGGCAAGCAGAAGGCCTTCAATTCGCTGGTCGGTCAGGTCATGAAAGCCGCGCGCGGCAAGGCCAATCCGCAGCAGGTGAACACGCTGCTGAAACAGAAACTGGGCGGCTGAGGCGCCCGACCGCGAGTCAAAAACGCCCCGCCGATGGCAGGGTCCGATCAGATGCCATAGCGGGCGCGATAGGCGACCACCGCCTCGCGGTGCGCGGCGAGTTCCTCATCGCCGTCCAGCAGCCCGATCACGTCCGTGAGCGACGCAATGCTGATGACTGGAATGCCATAGGCCTGCTCCAGGTCCTGGACCGCCGAGTGCGCCGACAGATTGTTGCTCGAACCCGCGCGTTCCATGCGGTCCATGGCAATCAGCACAGCGGCCGGCTGGGCGCCGGCCGCGCGAATCAGCTTCACGGACTCCCGCACGGAAGTGCCGGCGGTGATCACATCGTCGATAATCACCACCTTACCGGCGAGCGGTGCCCCCACCAGCACCCCGCCTTCACCGTGATCCTTCGCTTCCTTCCGATTGAAGGCGAAGGGCACCAGGCGCCCGGCCAGCCCCGGATGTCCGGCCAGCGCCACTGCCGTCGTCGTCGCCAGCGGGATGCCTTTGTAGGCGGGACCGAACAGCATGTCGAACGTCACCCCCGAATTCACGAGGGCTTCGGCATAGAATTGGCCCAGCCGTCCGACGCAGGCGCCGTCGTTGAACAGCCCCGCGTTGAAAAAATAAGGACTGACACGCCCGGATTTGGTCTTGAATTCGCCAAAGCGCAAAACCCCGCGTTCCAGGGCAAAACGAACGAAAGCGAGGGCGGGCGTCCCGGGCATGATGAAGGTCTCGAATGGGATAAACGTGCCATTATCGCGCCGTTTGCAGGCGCGCCAGCTGGACCGGAATCAGAAGGCGTCTTCGTTCCATTCGTAGTCCACGGCCACTTCGCCCAGGACTTTCAAGCGATCGTGGGCGTCCAGATCCAGCGCAGCCAGCAGCCGAGCATTGAAAGACTCCAGCGTCGTCTTCACGCGATCCGCGAATTCCGGCGCGACGGCCTGATCCTCGTATTTGATGACGTAGGTCTGAGCAGCGATACCCACCACGAAATACAGCCCGGCGTTGACCGGGTCCTGTTTCATGAGCTGAAAGGCGTCCTTGTAGAACTGCTTGAACGAATCGCTGCCCGATTCCGACTGTGCGAAACGCCGAGTGATTTCCTTGAATGTCATGACCGGAAACTCCAGATTCAGACGACCGCCTCTCATGAGAACAGTCGGATAGCATAGCCGCAAACGGGCGCGGCGTCAGAAAGGCTCATCGCTGCAAGAGTTCCCGCCATCAGAGCCGGCTCAGCAATTTGTGCAAGTGGGCCGCGCCGGTGGCACCCTTGTAAGCGCTCTTCCACAAGCGGGCAATCAGGTGCTCATAGCGCTGAATGGCTTCCGGTGCCGACGTCACGGTGGCGATCCCGTTGCGGACATTGGGCAGCTCTCCCAACCGAAACGGACTGACCGCCACTGCCTTGCCGGAAGGCCCCGAGAAAAACTCAAAGGTGGACGCCGGCATGGCATCATCGATGAGGCCAATGCGAACATTGAGCGGCTCATTGGCCATCAGCTCAGCCAGCCGGCTGATCTCCTGGCGCGCGGCGGCCAGGCGCCGCCGCCGGACGGTCTCCGACAGCCGGATCCTCCCCACCATTCCCATCTGCAGAAAACGCTCCAGCCCATGCATGCCGATCAACCCCACGACCTGGGGGCGCCGTTCGCGGAAGGTCCTCCGTCGGTCATCGATCACCGCAATGATGGCATCTGCCTGATCCTCGGTGAGCGCCCCGCCGGCCCGCCGGGCGGTGACCTCCAGCAGCATGTCACGCAGCAGCGCCGGGTAGTCGTCCGACGCCAGCAGGAGAGAGACGGGTTCAAAATGGGCGAAGATACTGTCGGCACTGCGTTCGAGCTGACGCATGCGCTCAAAGAACCCTAGAGCATTGGCATAGTATTCGACTTCCACGCCCAGCAACGACGCCAGCGACGTCCCCAGCAGTTCGGCGACCCGCTCCAGCGTATCGATCTTGACGATCTCGCCTTTTTCCATGCGGTAGACCGCCGCACGGGAAATGCCGAGGCGCGCGGCAACGTCCTCGGCCTGAAGCGCGGCGCCAATGCGATACGCATGCAGGCGGTCACCGAGAGCGGCATAATCGATCGCGGACCTGAAGGCGGGCGCATCCAGCATGACCAATGTCCCTCAAGGCCTGACCGGATTCTGTGCCAACCCGCCGTGCGCCTGCGACCAGCCAGCCGGATCCGCCAGGAAAGATTCGAAATCATGCAGGGCCAAGGGGTCCGGGCCGCCATCGGCTCGCCAGACCTCCAGCACGTCCCGCCACGTCGCCAGGGCGCAGACCGATACCCCCAGCGGCGCCAGAAGTTCATCGGTCGGGAATGTACCATAGTCGAACACGACGAACAGCGTGTCGATGTGCGCGCCCGCGGCCATCAAAGCCCGACAGAACCGCAGCTTGGACTGGCCACCCGCCATCATGTCATCGACCAGCAGCACCCTGCCCCCTGGCGCAACGACGCCCTCGACCTGATTGCGGCTGGTACGCCGCTTGCGCACATACTGGAGGGGCAACCCGAACGCCTCAGCCATCCAGGCAGCCAGCGCAATCCCGCTGGCCTCGCCGCCGGCCACCGCGACAAGTCCGTCCAGCGCACCATGCGCTTGCAGCATGTGCAGACCATGCGCCAGGAGCTGACGGCGCACATCCGGAAACGAGATCAGCCGCCGGCAATCG